>JADBYT010000038.1 GCA_020402865.1 Bacteroidota bacterium
AAACACGCTTCAGGTGTATCCGAACCCGACCGGCGGCTTGTTTACGGTACAGTTTGAGCTGAGCAGTGCGAAAGATGTACACGTAGAAGTGCTTGATGTACAGGGCCGCAAAGTAGCCGAGCAGCGCGCGGAGAGCGTACTGAGCTACCGCGAGCAGCTTGACCTTAGCACAGCCGAAAGCGGCGTGTATGTGCTTCGCATCATCACTACCGATGGTGTGGCCACACAGCGTATTGTGCTGCAGCGATAAGCCATAGCATACTTATCACGCAAAGCGGCGGCCTCTTTTGAGGCCGCCGCTTTTTTTCAATATGCTTCCGGATTGAAAATTCGGTTAAGCAACATTTCTTTTTAAAGAATTTGATTCTTTTTATTGCTCTTTACCTGCAACACTTCTTTCTAAGCATCTGTAAATAAAACGCTTATGTAGCTAAGTTGATCCGATCTGCATCAGCGGAGTCCGAAAAAATCCCTCACAAACAAAGCATAAATAAAATCATAAACAGGCTCAAAAACTTGCTTTTCATCTCCTTACTGTAAAGTCCACTTTGCAAACCCGTTTTTTGAATATACGAATTATGAATATTGAGATAAATAAAACAAAGCAATGTTTGCAACACGTTAGCTAACCGTAATACACTTAAATAACCCAATTACGAACCTAAACAACATTGTAATGTTTAACACAAAATGGATTTTCGGCAACAATGCCGGACTGGACTTCAGTACCGCAACAAATGGCAACAAACCTACCGCCATTTCCGGGAGCAGAATGAGGACTAATGAAGGATGTGCTTCTATTGCAGATGCACAAGGAAATTTGCTTTTCTATACCAATGGTCAACACATCTGGGACGGGCAGCACAATTTAAAGCACAACAATGTGTTAAACGGGCATCACTCGTCAACACAATCCGGAATTTTATTCCCCGATCCGGCCGACTCGAACCCAAGTAATCCGACTAAGTTTTATGTGTTCAGTGCGGATGGATTGAGCGGTACGCCAGACCGTAACACAAACCTTATAAATACGATTAAGCCAATTTCGGCAATCCAGATGGACACAGCTACGCCAAGCTGGTCATACACAGTTCCTGCCGTTTTTCAATCGCTCAAGGCTGGTGATAAAGCGAAGGGCTACATTCCGACAGAAAAAATTACAGCCATTCGTCATGCCAATGGGCAAGATTACTGGGTAATTGGTGCATTGCAAAGGAATGGCGACTGGAACGGGGCGGGTACACTTCGCGTTTTTCTTGTAACAGCTACGGGTGTAACCCATCATAGCGACATTGATTTGAAAGACTCAAGAGGAACAGATCGTAACATTGATAATGTGGGCTACATGAAAGCAAACATAGATGGAACGATGCTTGCGCTTGCCAACCACCATTTAAGATCGGTTACTGTATATTCTTTCGATAAGCAGGCCGGCACAATCAGTAATGAAATTGTAATCACGGATAATGCCAATACATACGGAGTTGAGTTTTCTCCAAACTCCAGCTATTTGTATTATACCACTTTGGCTACATATACTACAGCCAATATTCAACGCTACGAGTTCAGTACGGGTCAAATTACTACGATTGCCACTTATACTGCAACGACCACTTACAACGCGTCATCGCCGGCAACAATCTGGGACTTTTCGTTAGCGGCACTTCAGATAGGGCCTGATAATGTGATTTATGCGGTAAAACCGTTTGAATCAACTTTAGCGGCAATTATCAATCCGGATGATGCCACGCCAACCTTTGATTTGAACTATGTGGAGTTAGCCAAAGATACGCAGGGTATTATGGGATTGCCCAACATCATAACCAGCTTTAACAGACCTGATGAGCCCACAGATTCGCATGATGACTGCGATTGTGGTTGTAATGGGTGTAATGAAAATGCCGATGAGCAGGACAAAGAACTCATGGAGCGGGCCAAAGTAAAAACCAATATTGTTCCGGCAAATCCAAAAGGCCATGACAGCCCGTTTACGCCAATGAGCTGTGCTACGATTATCAGAGAAAATGCAACGCTGGCACCTGTATTCTATTTGCATTGGGGCGACAGCAAGCGCGATGTGATCGAAAATCACGATAACGAAATCTTCTATATCACCGCATGTAATCCGTTCAGTGACGTAGAATTCAAAGGCTTCCGCATAACCAGTGTAAGCTTTGATCCTGCGCCGGGCAAACCCTATCAGGCAAGGATTGTTCCCGATCGCTTTATTTCATTCGATTGTTTACATCCGTGCTCTTGTAAAACACGCGAGTTTAGTCTCACTACGCGCGATGAGGAAAACCAGTTTGTAGGCGATAAGAATATTGTGATCGAATATTGCATTGATGAGATTGTGATTTTGTCTGACAATGCAACATCCGGCAAAGCATCTTTCCCGGTAGAAATAATTAAAGACGAAGAATAAGCGGGTACAGCATGTTTCGCTGCAAAAAGAGACTGTCTCAAAAGGGCAGTCTCTTTTTCATTACGTTTTACCAGATTAAGAAAGCTTATTGATACAGCCTGATTTGTGATAGTTTGCTTCCGGTATAGTATGCAGAAATGGTGTGTATGTAAGCATGAAGAAATCCTTTATTTGAAGCGGCATAAAGCAACAGGCGCAACCTCTTTGCGGAGATTGCGCCTGCGAAATTGATGCTTTGGTTAGAGCTGCTTACTGACCGCCGCCGTTTTGCTGGGGCTGCTCGGTAGAGGTTTGGAGCAGCATGGGCTGCATGAAGCAGGTATTGATATCGGCCGCAGTGGCTGCGCTGATTTGTTTGTCTTCAAGTGCTGTTTTGGCCGTTGCGTTTTCGGGCTCAAGTTCTTTGATGAGCTCGTAGCAGGCTTTAGCGCAGGCAAAGTTTTTGAGACCGATGTAGTGATCGCCGAGCCATTTGAGGGCCACGATGAGGTCTTTTTTGTTTTTGGCTTTATCAGCCACGGCAAGCGAAACAAACTGCTCGTAGAACGGACGTGCTTTTGCGCTCACAGCAGGGTCGGTGTTTTGAGCGGAGTAGCAGCGGCCGCGCCAGTAGTATGCAGTTACGCCTTTCGGGTCGCGCTGCATCATGATGGCATATACACTGTCGGCGCGGTTATATTCTTTATTGAGGAATAAAGCACGGCCGTATGTATTCAGGTCATTAATGCTTTTCCAGCCGAAAGACTCGCCTTTCATTTTGTACCATTTGGCGGCATCGCCGTAGCGTTTGAGTTTGAGACAGCCGGCACCGAGGTCGCTGAAAAGCTCTTTGCGGCTGGTGTCCATCTGGTAAGCCATTTCGAAATCAAGCATGGCCAAAGAGTCCATGTTCTTTTTCAGGTACATTTTGCCACGGTACTCATAGTCTTTAGAAAGCACTTTCGGGCTGCCTTTTTCGGTGGCTTTGGTCATGAACTTGTTAATGTTTACCAGTGCCGGATCGTAGTTGCCAAGCTCATAGTTGCTGTATGCGTTAAGGCGGTAGAGGAACAGCAGGGTGCTGTCTTTCTGCATAGTTTGTTCAGACTGTGTAACCACATCGCCGTATTGTTTGCTCAGGTAGAGGTTGGCTACATAGCGGTATCGGGCAAAGGGATCGTCGTTCAGTTCGAGGTATTTGCGGTAGCATTCAGCCCCTTTTTCGAACTGGCCTTTCTGGAAGTAAGCCTCACCTTTTGCACGCCATGCGGGGGCAAAGTTGGGGTCAACAGCCGTAGCCTTTTCGAAATACTCAAGGGCACCGTCGTAGTTCTGTCCGCCAAAGTAAAGCTGGCCGATACGCAGGTTGGCTTTGCATGATTTCGGGTCGAGGTTGGCGGCCTGCTTGTAGCATTCAATGGCCGGCGAACCGTTTACCGGATCCTGTTTGCCCAGGGCATCACCACGCACGAGGAATACCTCCGCGTTTTTCTCATCGGTTTTCTGCGCACGCTGAGTAAGGATGATTGCGGCATCATACTCAGGCACCGGCGCAAACGTATAGCTTTCGGCCATTTCAAGGTAAGCCGCTACAATGCGCTCCTTGGGCAGGTTCTTTTGCGTAGTAATAAGTGCATTGGCTTCGGCAAACGCTTTTTTGCCATCTTCCTGTTTACCGGTGTAAAGCAGGTAGCGGCCCTTACCAACCAGCGCAAGCGGGTTGGTTGGGTTTACAGAAGCGCCTTTGGTGAAATACATTCCCGCAGAGTCGGGCATGTCTTGCTTCATATACACGTCGCCCATGTAGAAATACAGGTCGCCGTTGGTAGGCTCTTTCACCAGCAGCTGGCGCAGCGAGGCCTTTGCTTTTTCGTATTGTTCATTATCCGACTGGCGGATAGCGTCGGCAAGTGTTTGAGCGTAACCGGCAGCACTCATGCTGAGTGTGGCAAAGGCTGCGGCTGTAATGCGGAGATGCGTTTTCATTTTACAAAAATAGCACTTAGTTTACTTTCAATTCGATTCGCCTTTCGGCGGGTTTTGCGGCAAGGAGTCCGGCTTTCTGAACAATCAGCTGTCCCACCTCGCTGTATGCAAAGGAGGCAAAGCCCGTGCCAAGTCCGGGGCGTTTACCAATTTTCACAAACCACACTTCGCGGCAAAACGGGTAGGTATGCAGCGCAAGTGCGCTCTGGTGGGGCGTTTGAGCCGTAGCGAGGCTGTCGCCCACGGCGGCCAGCACAATCATTTTTTTACGGCTCATGTCTTCTTCATTGTCTTTGTCGCCAATCCAGTTCAGGCCTACCACGCCAATGGCTTCGGGGTGTTCATTTACGTATTCGATTACGGCCTGATTGGTTTGCACGGCAAAGCAACTGTTTGAAAGCGGCTGTTTGTTGAGCAGCGTATCGCTCAGGTAGCGGATGTTTGAGGAGCCGGGATTATCAAAAACCACGCGGATTCGGCCCAGGGTGTTGCCCGGCTGTATCTGGCTCCAGAGCGTATCCTGCCCAAGCAGAATGCGGCGTATCTGGTCTTTTGTGAAGACGCTGTCGGTATTGTTTTTATTTACCACGAAGGCTACCGCATCTGTGGCCAGGAGAACCTGCTCAAGGCCGAATTTTTTTGCCTTGAAGAAGGCTTCTTCTTCCTGACTAAGTTTGCGTGTGAGCAGTGCATTGCGCACGGAGTCGTTGATGAGCATGAGTGCTGCATCTTTTTCCGGTGCCACGCGCGGAATGAGGTGTGCTTTCGGATACCGCGCCACGAAGGAAACCGTAAGCTGTTCGGCCAGCGGCAAGATTACATCATCAATAGCCAGCGGAATGGTGCCCGAAGTGGGCGTGTCAAGTTCTTCGCCCTGCGGTTTGGGGTTACCACATGCCGCAAGCAGAAGAGCCGGGATCAGCAGCAATACAAAAAGGCGCTTATTCTTCATCATTGGTTTCCTGTTGTGCGGCTTTATGTCGCCGCCATCCCATGAAAGCGCGGTAAAGACCGTAGGCCACAAACAGCGCGCCGGCCAGCGGGCGGTTGTTCGGGAAATCTTCGATCCAGACAGTTGTAAATAAAAAAACACAACCCAGGCTTACTGCGATCAACGCTACCAGACCAGCCAGCAGCAGAGAAACGAATGACCCCGGGTTGTGTTTCAATGTGTAAAGAACCTTATTTGAGCACGAAGCGAACGGGCAGGTTCATCTGCACCTTCACTGCGCGGCCGTTCATTTTACCGGGAGCCCAGCGCGGCATCGAGTTGATTACGCGGATAGCTTCTTTGGTAAGACCGGGAGCGCCGGCCACGCCTTTGGTTTCGCGCACGTTGCTGATTTCGCCGTTTTTGTCCACTTCAAAGTAGATGTACACGGTTCCCTGCTTGCCGGCTTCTTTTTCCATAAGCGGGTAGCGGATGTTCTGCTGCAGATAAGCCATCAGCGCGGCTTCACCACCGGGGAACGTGGGCATTTCTTCGGCAAACTGGAGCGCCTGTTCGGGAGCTTCCTGTACTACCTCGGCCTGCTGTTCGGTAATGGTTTCTACCACTTCGTCGCCATCACCATCCTGTGTTTTTTCACCTACCTGTGTTTCTTTCAGCTGGCTTTGGTCAACGATTTCGTTTACATCTTCCTCAGTAACCTCGGGTTCTGTAAATTTTACCTGCTCCTGCAGCGGCGGCGGGGGCGGCGGCGGGGGCGGGGGAGGTGGTGTGTTTGGGTTCACCGGCGGCGGCGCCACCAGCTCCACGTTGGTCACCTTGAGTTTGGGCGGCGGCGGCGGAGCTTCTTCCTGCGTTACAGAGAACAGGAAGAAAATGAACAGGAACGTAACAATGGAAATACCGGTCGAGATCATTACCACGCGGGAGTACCCGCGACGGATTATGTACGCACCGTAAGAGCGGTTGCGTTTCTCAAACACCAGTTCGTCCATGTCTGAACGCTGTGGTACGGGTTGTGTTTCCTTCACCATTTTTCAGGTTGTTTTGAGTTCGTTATTTTTCTGATCCCGGCGGAAGCATGTCTTTGTACTTGATACCAGTTTTCGCAGAAAGCACTTCGTACTCGGGCTGCGAAATTTTGGTCAGTGCATAGCGCGACACATCGCCGATCTTGAGTTCATCTATCACGTCAATCACATCGCCATAGGTTGCATCGCCTCCCCATTTTACAATGAAAAACGGTGCATCTTTCTGGTTCTGGTACTTGTCTGTACGGGGCAGGGTATCAAAAGCCTGTTTATTAACCTTGTTAGCGCGGTAATCATTGCGTAACTGGTTCATGGCGGCAATAACCTTGCTGTTTCGCTCAAGTACATAGCGGCGGAAACCTTTCTGCGGATCCATGGTGCGCTCCTGAATTTTGCCGGTTTCGGCGGGGAGCTTGCCTTCGTAGAAATAAATTTTCTTGTCTTTATTTCCATCCAGCAGTACGGTTACAGCCAGTTCGTCGGGAATTTTTGTGGTGTTGGTATCGTTCTTTTCCAGCGGCTTGGGCACGATAAGCTCCGTGGCTTTCGGCTTGTTGAGCTGCGAGGTAAGTACGAAGAAGGTAAGCAGGAGGAAGGCGAGATCGACCATCGGAGTCATGTCGATTCGCGGTGTTCCTGACGATTTTCGGCCTTTCTTCTGGTGTTTCCCACCACCACCACCATCACCGGTATTTACGTCTGCCATTTTAGTTTATTGTTATTGGCGTTGGTTATTGTTGAAGCAATTCAGCGGATAAGCGCCCGTTCGGCTTCCGAGGCTTTCACCACGGCGTATTTCGAATTGGCTGTCCGGTTCAGTTCGTCGATTACGTCCACTATGCGGCCATAGGAGGCGTCGTCGGTCCACTTGATCACCACAAAAGGTACAGATTTGCTTGCCCGAAGTGTGCTGCGTTTTTCGTTGTACGCAGTTTCGTTGAGCAGGCCAAGCTGGTACTGCCTGTTAATGACGTTCAGATTTTCAAAGACCGTGCGGTTTGCGTCTGCCAGCACCTTGCGAAGACCATCTTTGCCGGGTGTTGTAACATCAAGATGCATTCCGGGAGTGAATTCACCACGGTACCAGAAAATTTTTTCCGGATGCTTACCCACAAGCACAGTCAGCCCGTTCACCTTCATGGATTCTCCCTCAGCGGGAAAGGCCAGTGAAATGGCTTTCTGTTT
Organism: Bacteroidota bacterium; assembly: GCA_020402865.1. Lineage (NCBI taxonomy): Bacteria > Pseudomonadati > Bacteroidota > Bacteroidota bacterium. The sequence continues at coordinate 7,556 of JADBYT010000038.1, forward strand.
GTTGAGTTCGGCCGTAAGTACAAAAAACGTGAGCAGCAAAAACGCCAGATCCACCATCGGCGTCATGTCGATGCGGGGCGCCTGCAGTGTTGGTCTGCGGCGGCGGCGGTTTTCGGGCTGGTTGTTTTGTTGTACGTCGGCCATTGTGAAAAGCGTTAACGTCTTTCGTTCGGATTGGCTTCGAGGTCCGTAATCAGGTTGAAGTTGTACACCTTCTGTTTCTTGAACACGTCGAGAATGAAGTCGATCTTCTTATACGCTGATTTACTGTCGGCCTTAATCGCGATGCGAAGCTCATTGAGTTTCAGATCAGGATTTTCCTTGCGGTAGCGCAGGGCTTCCACGCGGCCGTTGTTTACCCAGAACGCAAATTCGTTCTTTTCGAAGTTGGCCGTATCAATCGGAATTCCCTTGCTTGAAGCATCCATGGCTTTGCGCTTGCTGGCATCGCCATCAATGTATTCGGGAAGATCTTTGATCGGCACCCCGATTGACTGCATGTTTGAAAACTTGACGATCTGTTCTTCGGTGAATTTCACGTCTTTGAACTGGGTCATCATGTCTTCGAGGGTTTTGCGTCTTACAATCGGATTTTCGATGTTGTAAAACACGCGGCCTGCAGTGTCAATCGTAATAAGCATTACGTTCTTCGGAATGGTGTCGGAGTCGATTGAACTTGGTGTGTCAATCGTTACCGGTTCCGGAGCACGCATGGTGGCCGTGAGCATGAAGAACGTTACCAGGAGGAACGCAAGGTCCACCATGGGCGTCATGTCAAGCGACGGCGCGCTGCGAGGTGCTTTAATTTTCGGCATCTGTTGTTCAGCGTTTACGTGAACTGATGTGAATCGGCAGAAGCCGGATTAGTTATGCTTCTTTGAAGAGAAGGTCTGCAGGATGCTGAAGTTGGCTTCGTCGATGCCGTAGGTGATACGGTCGATGAGCGTGGTGTACATATTGTACACGATAATAGCAATAGCAGAACCTGTAATACCGAAAGCTGTATTGATAAGCGCTTCAGAGATACCGGTAGCAAGCGCGTTTGAGTCGGGAGCGCCTGAAGAAGCGAGGGCCGAGAACGCACGGATCATACCAAGTACGGTACCGATCAGACCTACGAGAGTAGCGATAGAAGCGCAGGTAGAAAGGATAACGAGGTTTTTGGAAAGCATCGGCAGTTCGAGCGCGGTGGTTTCTTCAAGGTCTTTCTGAATAGCAGCCAGTTTCTGCTCTTTGTCGAGCTCGCTGTCGTGCTCTACCATGCGGTATTTGGTAAGACCAGCGCGAACTACGTTACCGATAGAACCTTTCTGACGGTCGCAGGCAGCAAGAGCCTCGTCCATACGGTTGTTCTCGATAAGCTGACGGATGTTGCGGATAAAGTTGGCTACGTTGCCTGTGCCACGGGCGCGGAGAATAGTAATGGCACGCTCAATGGTGAAGGTGAGGATGATGAGGTTAATGGTCATCAGAATCGGCACAATGAAGCCGCCTTTGTAAATGGTTCCGAGGATATTACCGTCAACCGGATGGCCTTTGATACGGTCGTTGTTTTCAAACAGGTGAGGAGCACCCATTACCTTGTCAAAAATGATGTACGATACTACGTAAAGTACAATGATGATTCCGACGGTGAAATAAGCCTGGAAGTTGGTGGACTTCTTGTTGCTCATAGCAAATTGTGTTTGGTTGGTATTGATTTTGGTTAGAAATAGAGTTCTTTTGGCTGGCAAGAATACTGAAAACTGCCCAAACAAATGTTGTGCAATGGTTATTTTCTCATCTCTGCCGAATAAAAGGTTTCAAACATAGTAAATTCCAATCGGTTTACGAATTTTAACAGTAGGTTTTTAACCGTTTATTCACCACTCAGGAACGCAAAAAAACAGTGTTTTGTGCGTTGGAGGCAAGCGTTTTGGCAAGTGGGGCAGCAACCGGTGCAGGCGGCTCAAGTTGCGGGATAAATGGCGGCGCTTAACTTCCGGCTTTGGGCTGGCTTTCGCGGGCGCGGGCTTTTTCCTTGCGCCATGTAATGACAATGGGAATAAGCGTAACCACTATGAGGAAAAGCACGATATAGCCGATATTTTTCTCCACCCACTCAATTTTCCCAAGAAAATAGCCAGCCAGCCCCAAAGAGCCTACCCAGGCCACAGCCCCAATTACATTATAAAACATAAACCGGCCGAAATGCACACGGATTACCCCGGCCAGAATGGGAGCAAAGGTGCGCACAATGGGCATAAACCGTCCCATAATCAGTGCCCTGCCGCCGTAGCGGGTGTAAAAATCCTGCGTGACATCAAGGTAGCGCTTTTTGAAAATGAGCGAGTCGTTGCGTTTGAAAAGCGCAGGGCCCACGCGGTAGCCAAACCAGTAGCCGGCCATATTGCCCAGCACGGCGGCAGCCATTATTGACGAAAGCAGCACGGCTATGTGTACATCCAGCAGTTCGGGTCGGGTGCGGCAAATGAGGCCTGAAATGAACATGAGCGAATCGCCGGGCAGGAAAAAGCCTACCATGAGACCGGTTTCGGCGAAAACCACAAACAGCAGCAGCGCCAGGCCTCCATACTCAATGATGGATTGCGGGTCGGTAAGCTGTTTGAAGAAATCAAGCCACTCCATTGCCTGCGTTTACGCCTGTTTTTCGGTTTCTGCTGCGTCGTTTTCAATGCCGGGCTGCCCCAGCGCATTTTCCAGTTTGCTGATTACTGCTGTAGCCACTGCATTGCCCGCCACGTTTGTAGCTGAGCGCCCCATGTCAAGCAGCCAGTCGATGGCAATGATTACAGAAAGCCCTTCGGCCGGAATATGAAACGCATCGAGCATACCCGCAATTACCACCAGCGAGGCGCGCGGCACCCCGGCCATGCCTTTGCTCGTAACCAGCAGCATGCCCATCATGGTAAGCTGTTCGCCAATGGTGAGATCAATTCCGTAGGCCTGTGCAATGGCTACCGTGGCAAAGGTCATGTACATAATCGAGCCGTCGAGGTTAAACGAATAACCCAGCGGCAGCACAAAACCAATAATGCGGTCGGGGCAGCCAAATCGTTCCAGTGCGTTAATGGTTTTTGGCATGGCCGCTTCCGAGCTTGACGTGCCAAAGGCCAGCAGCATGGGGTCGCGGATATACTTGAGCAGTTTCCAGTACTCAATGCGCAGTACCGCGCAAATGAGCGGCAACACCACAAAAATGAATCCGGCCAGTCCGCCAAAGAAGCAGGCAATGAGTTTGATGTATCCCATCAGCACACCCACGCCATGCACCGAAATTACAGCGGCCACCGCACCAAACACCGCAAGCGGCGCAAAGTACATGATATAGCCCGTCATCTTGAGCATGATGTGCGCCACGGCATCAAAGAACTTTATTACCACTTTCCCCTTCTCACCAATGGCCGATGTGGCCGCCGCGAAAAACAGCACGAACACAATAATGGGCAGAATATCATTGTGCGCCATGGCATCAATAATGTTCTTCGGGAAAATGTGCAGCACAAAATTAGTAAGGTTGAAAGGCTGCGGTTTTGTGATGATACCGGTTGCAGAAGCTACATTCAGCGCCTTGCCCGGCTCAAACAGGTTTACAATAACCAAACCCATTACCAGCGCAATAAGCGTGGCAAAGGTGAAATAGATGAGGGTTTTTGCACCTATACGCCCCATGGCTTTAAAACCACCCGTATTGGCCAGACCAACCAGCAGCAGCGAAAACACCAGCGGCGCCACAATTACCTTTACCAGATTCAGAAAAATTTCGCTGAACAATTTGAATCCGTACACAAACTTACCCGCAAAGGCTTTTTGTGCATCGGTTTTAAGTGTATCAAGTCCGTTTGAGGCAATAATATCAAACAGGTGATTATGCCACATTACGCCGGCCACCACGCCCAGCACAAGGCCCAGAAAAATCCAGGAAGAAAGATTGGAGAGTAATTTCTTCATGCGCGTCAATTCGATGCTGAAAGTAACAAATAAAAACCAGCCCTTGTCCCGCTCGACTTTGCTCGCGATGATATGGGCTGGTTTTTCTGCCTGTGATGGTAAGGACTACGCTATTATTTTTTGCAAGTTATTGACTACACGAGGCAAACAATCTGTCTCAATGTAAGCCGCAGTCATTTCGAGCGGCGTCACTCTTTGCAGTCATTTCGAGCGGTGTCGAGAAAAGACAGCCTACTTCCCTTCTGCCATTGCCGAAATATTCAGCAGCAAATCAGGCAACAGGCCGAGTACGATGGTGAGCACAGCCGTAACAAACAGCAGCACCTGATGCAGGCTGCTCACAGTAACTGCGGTTTCATCGGCCGGGCGGAAATACATGGCTATAATGATGCGGAAGTAATAATACACACCCACCAGCGAAGCCAGAATACCAATAACCGCCAGCCAGCCATAGCCTGATGTAAACGCGGCCGCAAAAATGAAATACTTACCAAAGAAACCGGCCGTGGGCGGAATACCCGCCAGCGAAAGCAAACCGATGGTCATGGTTACGGCCAGCAGCGGATTCTTTTTGGCAAGCCCGTTGAAGCTGTCCACATTATCGTTGCGGTGTGCTTTAATTACGTTGAGCAGCACGGTAAATGCGGTGATAGAAGCAATCGAGTAGGCGGCGGTGTAGAAGTAAATGGCTTTCGGCGCCATGCTGCTTCCTACTGCGGCCACAGCCATTACAAGGAAACCGGCATGCGAAATACTCGAAAAGGCCAGCATACGTTTTACCGAAGTCTGCATAACCGCCGAAATATTGCCAATGAGCAATGTAAGCGCAGCGCACACCGCCAGCACCGGAGCCCAGAATGAAGCCAGCGGACCAAGCACTTTTGAAAGGAAGAGGTTTGCGATGGCTACAATGGCGGCCGTTTTTACTACTGTTGACATGAGCGCCGTAACCGGTGTGGGCGCACCCTGATACACATCAGGAGCCCAGAAATGAAACGGAGCAGCAGACACTTTAAACAACATACCCACCAGCAGCAATACCACACCGGCATAGAGGAATGAAGGCTGAGCTTTGGCGGTATCCATCATTACTTCGCCAATTACATTCATATCAAATGAACCCACCGCACCGTAAATAAGGGTGATGCCGAACAGCAGGAAACCTGAAGCGAAAGAACCTGTAAGGAAGTACTTGAATGCCGACTCATTGGAGTGCAGATCGTTTTTGCGGCTTCCGGCCATTACATACAGCGGAATGGAGAGAATTTCCACGCCGAGGAACAGCATGGTGAGGTTGGAGAAGCAGGTAAGAATAATGGCACCCGCCAGCATAAACATAACCAGCGCAGTGTGGTCGGTTTCGTTGGTTTCGTCGCTCAGGAAATCCTTCTGCATCAGATACCACAACAAAGCAGTGGTGATAATGATGGCCGAGGTAATCATCGGGAACGAAACAGCCTCCTTGCTGCCGAAACGCAGCATGCCGTTTATGAACGTGCCCATAGCGCCGTCGTCATACCAGGCATAAGAAATGGTGGCGGCCAGAGCGCCCAGCAAACCGATGATCACCAGCGGAAACAGGGCTTTTCTGAAGCGGAAGAGTTCCGCTAGCAGTGTAAGAATGCCCAGGCCGGTTAGTACGAGAATTGGTTTCATAGCGTGTCTAAGGTGCGCGGTTTAGTTGGCAGCCGGAGCCATCAGCAGCGTAAGGCTGCGCAGGTCGGTCTGAATGAGATCAAGCAAAGGTTTGGGATATACGCCGAAGATGATAACGGCGGCGCATATAATCAGCAGCAAGGCTTTTTCACTGCCGCTCAGCGCGCCGAAGCTTGCTGTAACGGAGTTGCTTTCGCCAAGCATAATACTCTGGTAGCTGCGCAGCATGTAAACGGCTCCGAGAATAATGGTGAGACCGGCAAACACTGCTGCTGTTGCGCTGTACTGGTACACACCGTTCATGAGCAGGAATTCGCCCACAAAACCATTGGTAAGCGGCAGTGCTACTGAACCAAGCAGTATAATGAGGAACAGTACGGCAAACTGCGGATTTACATTGCGGATACCGCCAAGCTTGCTCAGTTCGCGTGTACCGGTGCGCTTCAACAGAATGTCGGCAATGAAGAAAAGCCCCACCACGTTAATACCGTGGCTGAACATTTGCATTACCGCGCCGGCAATGCCTTCGGTGCCGGTTTTGCCGGGCGTGTAAGCCATAATGCCTGCCGCAATCAGGCCTACGTGTGCAATTGACGAGTAGGCAATAAGGCGTTTGAAATCCTGCTGCACAATGGCCATGCCCGAAGCATACACCACGCTGATTACGCTGAGTGTAACAGCCAGCGGGCCCCACGCTTCAAGCGCATCGGGTACCATGGGCAACAGCCACACAATTAAGCCATACGTACCCATTTTCAGCATAATGCCCGAAAGCAGCATCGTGCCGGGTGTGGGCGCAGTTACGTAGGTATCAGGCTGCCAGGTGTGGAAAGGGAACACCGGCATTTTAATCGCAAAAGCAAGAAACAGCCCCCAGAATACCCAGCCCTGCTGAGCGGCAGTCATGGTCTCGTGTGCGCCGTAAAGGCTCATCAGATCAAAGCTGTGTACACCGGCTTCGTTGGCGGGTGTATGAATGTACAGCATGATAAGCGCAGCCAGCATAAACAAGCTGCCAAACAGGGTGTACACAAAAAACTTGAAGGTAATTGCACCCCGGTTTTCCCCTCCCCAAAGCAGGCAGATGAAGTAAATCGGAATCAGTGCAAGTTCCCAGAAGATGTAGAACAGAAATCCGTCTTGTGCTACAAACACACCGATCAGCGCCATCTGCATAAACGAAATAAGCGCGTAGAAGGTTGACGGGTTTTCGTACTGGTTGCGGAAGCTGCTCAGGATAATGAGCGGAGTGAGCAAACAGGTAAGCAGCACAAGAATCATGCTGATGCCGCCCATAGCTACGTGAAAGTTAACGCCAATGGAAGCGATCCACACCGAATTGGTTTCGAGGTTGGGATCAGCCGGATTTTGCTGCAGTGTCCAGCATGCGAAAAGCGCAAATAGGAAGGTAATTACAGAGGCGGCCAGCGCCACGCGTTTCACGCCTTCTCCCCGGGTAAAGAGCAGAAGCAGTCCGAAAACAAGTGGCAGTCCGATGAGTGATGCGGTTATCATAGTGTCTCTTGTTCAGCCGGGTCAGTTAATGAGGGTGAAATAAACCATTGCGAGGGCGGCCAGGGTCATGGCAAAAATGTAGAAACCTACATAGCCGCTCTGAAGCAGACGTACCGTGCTGCCCAGCCATTTAACACCGCTTCCTACGCCATTTACAAGTCCGTCAATTACCGGCAATTCTATAAAGCGGTAAGTGATGGAGGAAATGAAATCGAGCGGTTTGCGGATAATGGCATCGTAAAATTCATCCACATAGTATTTGTGGTAAATGATACGTTGTATGCGGCTCATGTCTTCTTCTTTTGCGGCCGGCAGGGTGTTGCGTTTTACATAAACCGTATAGGCCGCTAAAATGGAAACCAGCGCAAGTACTGTAGCCAGACCCATAAGCATAATTTCGTGTGCCCAGTCCACATGATGGCCTGTGCTGCCCGGGTTCAGGAAATGATCAAGCAGGTGAGAACCGGGGATGCCGATGAAACCACCTACCACAGAGAGAATGGCCAGCACGATAAGCGGAATGGTCATGCTCTTGGGCGATTCGTGCAGGTGATGGTGCTGTGCTTCTGTGCCTCGGAATTTTCCGCTGAAGGTGAGGAAGTACAGACGGAACATATAAAAGGCGGTCATCATTGAAGCCACAAGGCCAAGCACCCAGTGCAGCTTGTGTTCTTCAAATGCGCCGGCCAGAATTTCGTCTTTCGAGAAGAAGCCCGAGAACGGCGGAATACCGCTTATGGCAATAGTGCCCAGCAGGAAGGTGAGGTGCGTAACGGGAAGGTGCTTGCGCAGGCCGCCCATTTTACGGATATCCTGCTCACCGCTCATGGCGTGAATTACACTGCCCGCGCCGAGGAACAGCAGCGCCTTGAAGAAGGCGTGCGTGGTTACATGGAACACTGCACCGGTAGTTGCGCCCACACCCAAGCCAAGAAACATCAGGCCAAGCTGGCTCACGGTAGAGTAGGCGAGCACTTTTTTGATGTCGTTCTGGAAAATGCCGATGGTGGCGGCAAACAACGCGGTAATTACGCCCACGGTGGCAATTACTTCGTTGGTGAGGTGCGCGTAATCGAATATGAAGCTTGAGCGGGCAATCATGTAAATACCGGCGGTAACCATGGTTGCGGCGTGAATAAGTGCCGAAACCGGTGTGGGACCCGCCATCGCATCGGGCAGCCAGGTGTAAAGCGGAATTTGCGCGCTTTTACCGCAGGCACCGATGAAAAGCAGAATGCCAATTACATCGGCATACTGACGGTATTCTGCATTGCCGCTCATGGTGCCAATGGTGGCAAAGCTCACGCTTTCAAACAGCACATAAATGAGCAGAATGCCCAGCAGGAAACCGAGGTCGCCTACGCGGTTAATGATGAAGGCCTTTTTGGCCGCGTTGTTGTAATCGGTGTTTTTGAACCAGAAGCCGATGAGCAGGTACGAACAAAGTCCTACACCCTCCCAGCCCACAAACATGATGAGGTAGTTGCTGCCAAGCACCAGCAGCAGCATAAAAAACACAAACAGGTTGAGGTAGGCGAAGAAACGGTGGAAACCGTCATCATCGTGCATATAACCTACCGAATACACATGGATCAGAAATCCGATACCGGTAATGATCAGCAGGAACAGGCCCGAAAGCGGATCCACAAGGAAGGAGAAATCCACCTTGAGGTTTCCGGTGTTGATCCAGTCGAACATTTTAACTGTGTGCGACTGTCCGTGCAGTTCGAGGAAGATACCGAGCGAAAGCCCGAAAGCGGCGAGCACAGTGCCGCAGCCGATTATGCTGATAAGCCCTTTGGAGAGTTTTTTTCCGCCCAGGCCAATGATCGCAAATCCGATCAGCGGCAATAACGGAATCAGCCAGGCAAGTTGAATCATAGTGCGTTTATTTCTGAGGTTCGGTGCAGCTTAGTGTTTGAGCTGGTTCAGGAAATCAATATCTGTGGTGCGTGTGTTGCGGTAAATGGCAATGAGAATGGCGAGCCCCACAGCCACTTCTGCCGCGGCTACCGCCATTACAAAAAACACAAACACCTGAGCGTGCGGATCGCTGTGGTGGGCCGAGAAGGCAACCAGCAGCAGGTTTACCGCATTAAGCATCATTTCAATGCACATCAGAATAACAATGGCATTGCGGCGGAACAACACACCCAGCACACCCAGCCCGAAGAGCAGCGCACTTAGCGTAATGTACCACTGAAGCGGAATTATTTCAATTGCAGACATAGTTCTGTGTGCGGTGGTTTAGTGAATGTTTTTCTTACCCAGCATTACTGCGCCCACCATAGCGGCAAGGAACAGGGCCGATGAAAGTTCGAACGGAATGAGGAAATCGGAGAACAGCACATTGCCAAGGCGTTCTACGGTTCCGATGGTGGTGTCGTAATTGGTTTTTGTAAGCGGTCCGCTGGCCTGCTTGAGTGCGCCCACCAGTGTGGCCATCATCATGCCACCGGCAACAACTGCGGCAATTTTTACCCAGGGCGGATTGTGCGGCTCGGTTTCCTTGTTCAGGTTGAGCATCATAATTACGAAAAGGAAGAGTACCATAATGGCTCCGGCGTAAACAATGATGTGCACCACCGCCAGGAACTGTGCATTGAGCAGGATGTAGTGGCCTGCAATGGCAAAGAACATGGTGATGAGGTAAAGCACGCTGTAAACCGGGTTACGGCTCATCACCACCATAGCGCCGCTGAAAAAGGCGATGCCGGTGAGGATGAAAAACAGAATTTCCGTGGTTGTCATATTTCGTGTGCGGGTTCGGGAAAAGATTAGTGACCTTTCTTGGGGCCGATTTTTTTATTCGGATCCCAGAGCTGGTTGTGGGCGTATTCCGGATTCTTTTTGAAGTCGATGGTTGACTGAGCCTGACGCGGAGCGATGTTTACGCGTTCGTTTTTTTCGTTTGGCTCTACGAGTTTATCTTTTCCGTACACAAAATCTTCGCGCTCAAACTCGGTGGGCACAATGCGGTCGGTGAGGAAGATGGCTTCTTTCGGGCAGGCTTCTTCGCAAAGGCCGCAGAAAATGCAGCGCAGCATATTGATTTCATACACTGCGGCATATTTCTCTTCGCGGTACAGGCCTTCTTCGCCTTTTTTGCGCTCGGCCGCTTCCATGGTAATGGCTTCGGCCGGGCAGGCTACTGCACAAAGGCCGCAGGCGGTGCAGCGTTCGGCGCCGTTCTCATCGCGCTTCAGCACATGCTGGCCGCGATATACTTCGGCACGCGGGCGCTCCACTTCGGGATAGTTGATGGTTACCTTCTTCTTGAAAAGGTGACTCATCGTGATCATCATCCCTTTGGCCACCGCAGGTAAATACAACTTCTCGGCGAAGGACATTTCCTTCTTCACTACCACTTTAGATCGATTGGTCAGCGACTGCATTTTCGTGTCGTTTTTAATACGAATAATTAACCAATTTTACCGGTTCCCCACATCGTAATGCCCGTCGCCACAAGGTTTGCGAGCGACAAAGGTATCAAGATTTTCCAACCGAGGTTCATGAGCTGATCGTAGCGGAAACGCGGGATTGTCCAGCGGATCCACATAAACACCATTACAAAGAACAGCGTTTTTACCAGCATAGATCCTGCGCCAATAGCGGCAACCAGGTTGGGGTGGTCTTTGAGTTCGTCCATGAACGGGAAATTGTACCCGCCAAAGAAGAACAGCGACATTACTGCCGAGGAAACAAACATGTTTACGTATTCTGCAAACAGGTAGAAGCCCAGCTTCATGGAGCTGTATTCGGTGTGATAACCACCCACAAGTTCTGTTTCGCACTCGGGCAGGTCAAACGGTGTACGGTTGGTTTCGGCCAGTGCGCAAATGAAGAAGATGAGGAAGGTAAGCGGGTTCTTGAAGAAGTTCCATGTAAACCAGCCATCTTCCCAGAAACCGTGCTGCTGGGCAGCAATTTCAGAAGTTTGCAGCGTGCCGGTGAGCATGATCAGCGTGATTACAGAAACACCCATGGCAATTTCGTAGCTGATCATTTGCGACGAAGCGCGCAGCGCACCCAGCAGCGCGTATTTGTTGTTGGAGGCCCAGCCGCCAATCATAATGCCATACACACCAATGGAAACCACGCCCAGCAGGTAAAGCACGCCAATGTTCACATCGGCCACCTGCAGCGAAAACCATTCGCCGCCGATGTTCACCTTCGGGCCCCACGGAATTACAGCGCCTGTCATCAGCGCGGTAAGCATGGCAATAGCCGGACCAAGGATGAAGAGGAACTTGTTTGAAACGTTGGGAATGATTTCCTCTTTCATTACCATTTTCACGCCGTCGGCCAGGGGCTGCAATATGCCCCACGGACCCGCGCGGCTGGGGCCGAGGCGGTCTTGCAGAAAAGCGGCAAACTTACGCTCGATGTAAGTCGAGTAAGCCGCCACACCCAGCGATACGGCAAACACCAGCCCCGCCATAATGAGCGGAAACCAGAAGCCGGCAAATGTGACCAATACGATAGAGAGTGTCATACTTTGTTGGTGTGCTTATTATTTACCTCCGTGAAGCTCCTTAAGCTTTTTGCCGGTGTCTAATTTCAGTTTGGCCAGTTCATAATGCCCCTGCGAAATTACCGAGTGGCGGTCGATTTTGCTCGGGCCTTCAATGGTCCAGTCGCTGAGCTGTTTTTTATCGAAACGGCAGGTATTGCAGATCCAGTCTTCCACTTCGCCCCACTGGTCTTTGCGTGCAGTTACGCGCAGTACTTCGCTGCCTTTGAACCAGAGGCGCACTTTGCCGCTGCACTTGTCGGTGGTGCAGTTGCGGTGTGCATCAACCGGTTTGGTAAACCATACGCGGCTCTTGAAGCGGAATGTTTTATCGGTAAGCGCCCCCACCGGGCACACGTCAATAACGTTGCCGGAGAAATCGTTGTCGATTGCATTCTCAATGTAGGTGCTGATTTCGGCCACATCGCCGCGGTTAATTACGCCGTGCACGCGGCCATCGGTAACCTGATCGGCTGTTTTCACGCAGCGGTAGCAGAGAATGCAGCGCGTCATGTGCAGCTGGATCTTGTCGCCGATGTCGATTTTCTCAAACGTGCGGCGCTCAAAGTCGTAGCGCGTTTTTGCCGCACCATGCTCGTAGCCGAGATCCTGCAGGTGGCATTCGCCGGCCTGGTCGCACACGGGGCAATCGAGCGGGTGGTTAATGAGCAGAAATTCCACCACGCCTTTGCGGGCTTCGAGTACATCGGGCGAGGTGAAGTTTACCACTTCCATGCCGTCCATAACTTCGGTGCGGCACGAGGCCACCGGTTTGGGCATGGGATTCGGGTTCTGGGCCGAGCCTTTGGTTACTTTCACAATGCAGGTACGGCAATAGCCGCCGCTGGTTTTCAGCTTGGTGTAGTAGCACATGGCGGGCGGAGCCACTTCGGGTCCGATCATCCGTGCTGCCTGCAAAATCGTAGTGCCTTTCGGTACTTCGATCTCGTGTCCGTCTATGGTTACTTTAGGCATGATGTATTTACATAACGAGACCCGCCGCAATATTCGGGCTCTCGGGATTGACTATTAATTTTTGTTTCAGCGGATGTACAAGTACATCCATATCCTCCATTGGAATTGCACCAAGCAGAACCGTATTTCCAAGCACCAGTGCGCCGGTAAAGCACATCCGGTTTTCGAAATTGATCTGCACCGGTCCTACGTAGGGAACAATCTGTTTCTTGCCATCGGCCAGTGTTACTTCGCGCTTTTCCAACTCCGTCAGTTCAAGCTGCAACTGCACATGTTCAGGAATGCAAAGCCAGTATGCTCCGGTATCCACAAGCGCACTTACCTCCATAGGCTGGAGTTCCGCATTGCGCGGATTTGTGAGCTTGATATTGGCATAAACCATTCCCATTGTCATTTTCAGTTAGGCAACCGGCGCTTTCTCATTGCGCAGGTTGTAGTAGTGTTTTTCGTCTTTGATCGACGAGGGATTGTTGATGTATTCCTCAAATTCGGCGCGGAAGTGACGGATAGCCGAAGCTACCGGCCACGAGGCCGCATCGCCAAGCGGGCAAATGGTTTTACCGTCGATCTTGCTCTGTATGTCCCACAGCAGATCCACATCTTCCTTCTTGCCGTGGCCTTCCACAATGCGGTGCAGCACTTTTTCCATCCAGCCGGTGCCTTCGCGGCAGGGCGAACACTGGCCGCAGCTTTCGTGGTGGTAGAAACGGGTGAAATTCCACAGGTTTTTCACAATGCTGGCTGTTTCGTCCATCACAATAAATCCGCCCGAACCCAGCATGGTGCCGGTGGCAAAACCACCATCGGCAAGCGATTCGTAGCTCATCAGACGGGGCTCGTCTTTGGCGGTTTTGAGGATTAGGTTGGCGGGCAGAATGGGAACTGACGAGCCACCGGCCACCACAGCTTTCAGCTTTTTACCGTTACGGATGCCGCCGCAGTACTGTTCGGAATATATGAATTCCTCCACCGGCAGGCCGAGTTCGATTTCATAAACACCCGGCTTGTTGATGTGGCCGCAGGCCGAGATGAGTTTGGTTCCGGTGCTTTTACCGATACCGATTTTTGCATATTCCTCGCCGCCCATGTTAATGATGGGCACGGTGGCCGCAATGGTTTCCACGTTGTTTACCACGGTGGGGCGGCCCCACACACCGGCCACGGCCGGGAACGGAGGTTTAATGCGCGGGTTGCCGCGTTTGCCTTCGAGCGATTCGATAAGCGCGGTTTCTTCGCCGCAGATGTAAGCGCCGCCGCCGGGCTGCACATACAGGTCGAGATCAAAACCCGTACCCATGATGTTCTTACCCAGAAAACCGGCTGCATATGCTTCTGCGATCGCTTTCTCAAGAATGTGATACACATACAGCAGCTCGCCGCGGATGTAGATGTACGACGTGTTTGCACCCAGCGCAAAGCTCGAAAGGATCATGCCTTCTACGAGAATGTGCGGATTGCGCTGCATCAGGAAACGGTCTTTGAATGTACCCGGCTCCGATTCGTCGGCGTTACACACCAGATGACGCGGAACGCCTTCGGGCTTGGCCAGAAAGCTCCACTTCATGCCGGTGGGAAAGCCCGCGCCGCCACGGCCGCGCAGCCCCGATTTCTTCACTTCTTCCACCACCTCTTCGGGTTTCATTTTCAGCGCTTTTTCCAGCGCCTTGTAGCCGCCGTTGGCACGATACACGTCGATCCGGTCGAGGCCGGGAACGTTAATGTGTTCGAGCAGGAGTTGTTTGCCCATAGTCAGCCGCGTTTATGCGTTGATGTGTTTTTTATCGAAATGCGTTTTGCGTTCGCCTTTGCTTCGAAGATCGCTCAGCACGGCGTCAACCGATTCGCAGGTTTGATTTTCGTAGTAGGTTTCGCCGATCTGAATTACAGGTGCGGTTCCGCAGGCGGCGAGGCATTCTACGGTTTTCAGTGTAAACATGCCGTCGGGCGTGGTTTCGCCGTCTTTGATACCGAGACGTTTCTCGATGTGACGCACAATGTCTTCGGCGCCCAGCAGCCAGCACGGACCGGTGCGGCACACCTCGATGAGGCATTTGCCCACCGGTTTGAGGTTGAACATCGTGTAAAACGAAGCTACCTCGTAAACCTCAATGGGTTTAATATTGAGCAGGCCGGCTACGTAATCCATTGCGGGCACGCTCAGCCAGCCGTCGAATTCCATCTGTGCCAGGTGCAGCAACGGCAGCAATGCCGATTTCTGGCGGCCTTCGGGATAACGCACAATGATTTTGTGCACCAGTGCCAGCGTTTCGGGCGAGAATTGAGGATTTTCTGTACTCATTGTGTATGCTGTTGTTTGCCGGAGCAAACGTTTTTCAAAAATTAGGCATCCAGTTCGCCCGCAATCACGTTCATGCTCGACATGGTAAGGATGGCGTCGGAAAGCATGCTTCCTTTAATGATTTCGGGATAAGCCTGATAGTAAATGAAGCACGGACGGCGCATGTGTAAACGATACGGTGTGCGGCCTCCGTCGCTGATGAGGTAGTAACCAAGCTCGCCGTTTCCGCCTTCTACGCTGTGGTACACTTCACCGGCGGGAACCTCCGTTTCGCCCATAATGATTTTGAAGTGATAGATGAGCGCTTCCATGTTGTTGTACACTTCGGCTTTCTCGGGCAACACAAACTCGGGCACATCGGCGCTGAACTTCTTGTCTTTGCGGTCGATGTTTTTGAGTGCCTGTTTAATGATGCTGAGACTCTCCCACATTTCCTGCTGGCGTACCATGAAGCGGTCATATACATCGCCCTGTGTACCAATCGGAATAGTGAAATCAAAATCCTGATAGGAAGAGTACGGATTCATTACCCGCACATCGTGGTCAATACCGGCGGCGCGCAGGTTGGGGCCGGTAAAGCTGTATTCCAGCGCCATTTTCTGCGATACAGGACCGGCATTGATCGTGCGGTCCATGAAAATGCGGTTGCGTTCAAGCAGATTGGAAAATTCAGTGAGGCCCTTCGGGAAATCGCGCACAAAATCATCAATCAGTTCCCAGACCTTATCCGAGAAGTTACGCTCAAAGCCGCCAATACGGCCAATGTTGGTAGTAAGGCGCGCTCCGCAAATTGCTTCGTAGATGTCGTAAATTTTTTCGCGCCACTGGAAGATGTAGAGAAAGCCGGTCATGGCTCCGGTATCCACGCCAATTACCGAATTGCAGATGATATGGTCGGCAATGCGGGCCAGCTCCATCACCACCACGCGCATATATTCTACACGCTTGGGGAGTTCGGCGCCGATGAGTTTTTCTACTGTCATGTGCCAGCCCATGTTGTTGATGGGTGATGAGCAGTAGTTGAGGCGGTCGGTGATAGGCGTAATCTGGTTGAAGGGGCGTCGTTCGGCGAGTTTTTCAAACGCGCGGTGAATGTAGCCAATGGTCGGTTCGGCGTCCACGATAATTTCACCGTCCATTTTCAGCACGTTTTGGAAAATGCCGTGCGTGGCGGGGTGTGTGGGCCCGAGGTTAAGGGTGGTGTACACCTTTTCTTCGGGTTCTGCGAGTTTGCCGATGTCGTGATTGCTCATGCTGTTTTCAGCTTTATACGTTTAAGCGGCTCAGCGGCCGAACATGGTGTCGTCTTTGTCTTCGCGTGTAGGGTCTTCGAGCTGGAATTCCTTGCGCAGCGGGAAGAAGGTAATGTCTTCCATGTTGAGGATGCGCTTGAGGTTGGGATGACCTTTAAAGCTGATGCCGAAGAAATCGTAAGCCTCGCGTTCCATCCAGTTGGCGGCTGGCCAAAGGGTGGTCATGGTGGGCATTACGGCGTCCTGCTCAGGGAAATGCACCAGTATGCGGATGCGTGTATTGGCCGGCCAGTTGTGCAGCTGGTACATCATGCCCATTTCACGGCCGTGGTGGTCGGGGAAATGCAGGCCGCAGGCGGTGGTGAGGAAGTGGAAGTTGAGTTGCTCGTCTTCCTTAAGGAACTTCAGCACGTCGTAAATGGCCTCGCGTTTAATTTCGAACACGGGGAAATCATAGTCGATGCGCGAACCCAGCACAGCCTCGCCGAATTTTCCGGTAAGGCGTGTCAGCACGGTGTCGTGCAGGGGCTGTGCTTGCTGGTTGAGTGCTTGAACGTGTTGTGCAGTATTCATTTTGGCGTTTGGCAATGCCCGGCTGCACCCAACGGCGCAACCGATGTGGCCGTTTTATTCTATTCCGTATGAATTAAGCAGGGCTTTGTACTCGGCCGAATCGCGGCGGCGGAACGACTCGTTCTCTACCAGTTCCTGAATTTTCAGCACACCGTCGAGAATCTGTTCCGGACGCGGCGGGCAGCCGGGCACATATACATCTACCGGAATAATGCGGTCGATGCCCTGAAGTACGCTGTAGGTGTCGAAAATACCACCGCTCGATGCGCAGGCACCCACCGAAAGGACCCAGCGCGGCTCGGCCATTTGTTCGTACACCTGCTTGAGTACCGGCCCCATTTTTTTCGAAATGGTACCCATTACCATCAGCAGGTCGGCCTGGCGCGGCGAAAAACTCAACCGCTCCGAGCCAAAGCGGCCCAGGTCGTAGTGCGAGGCCATGGTGGCCATAAACTCAATACCACAGCACGAGGTGGCAAAAGGCAAAGGCCAGAGTGAGTTTTTGCGGGCCATGCCCACTACTTTTTCCAGCGAGGTTACAAAGAACCCCGGGCCTTCCATGCCTTCGGGGGCTTTGGCCATTTCCAGCTTTGTCCGCTTCACTTCCAGTTCGCTCATCGCTTAGTCATTTTTATGGTACGGGCGGGAATTAATCTTCCCACTTCAGCGCACCGCGTTTAATGATGTAGTAGAATCCGATCATGAAACAGGCCATAAACGAGAACATCTCGATCATGCCTACCAGTCCGAGTTTTTTGAAATTCACCGCCCAAGGGTACATGAAAATCACCTCCACGTCGAACAGCACAAACAAAATAGCGGCAATAAAGTACTTCACCGAAAAGGGAACACGGGCATTGCCCTGTATCTCAATACCGCACTCAAACGTGTCGAGTTTCTTTTTGGTTTTGCGCTTGGGTCCGAGTAAGTGCGTAACTACCAGCGTGGTAGCCACAAACCCGCCAGCCACGATAAACGTGAAGATGATGGGTAAATAATCGCGGGCAGTGCCTGTCATAACCGTGTTTTAGAATGCAACAACAATGGTTAGCAACTTGTTCATAAGCCCGGAGGGCCGCACTGGCACTTTTCCCGGGCGGGCGTAAAAATACAGGAATAATCCATACCTAAAATGAGGTAGGGATGAAAATTGGGGGTTCGTGGACGGAAGATCGGGGGATGGGGGTGAATTGGGGGATTTTGGGGATAAAAAGAGATGTTTAACGGTTGGGCCTTTCGCAGAAACCTGAAAACTGGGCGGCTTTCTCCTGAGAAATCCATAAAGCAGGGCGTGTAAAAATTTTGTGCAAAAAAACCAATATTTTGTTTCGAAAGCGATCAGTAACATCAGGCGGAGGAATTTAACAAGCGATATAAAGACGTGAGGCAGGAGCTGTCTGAGTGTGTATTTTCAAAGAGATTTATGGCTTGGCCGCATCAATAAAAAACAAAGGAGAAGCCAGCTTAGTTTTTACTTTTTTGACGCAGTATTGTTTAAAACGCCCCTTCTTACAAATCATTTTTTAGCGGAAAATTAGTTAGTTCATTTTGGCCATAAGTGTGTTTTTTTGACACTTATGGCCAAAATGAAAAAACAAAATATATCACAATGATCAGATAATCAGTTGTTTGTGTGTTTTGCTTTTTTATTATATGAGAACTTCTTGATGACTATTTGAAAATGAATTTATGTAAAAAGGGCATCCATACTTATGCTGTTTTGTACATTCCCTGAGTAGATGTTTGTTTGTATATCGTATGTAGTAATCATGGTAATTGACACAGATTTTTTTGTAGCTGTTTCGGAAATAAAAGCACTTTTTTTATTTCGCAACGCAGCGTCGTATTTTTTATCTATCACAAAAACACCTACAGAAAACTTCATTTCACACAGATTAATTACACCATCTCTTCGATCAATTAATAAATCAATTTGAGCGCCGTCTATCTGTCTTTTGCTTCTCCACGATGAACATTGTGTTTCTATGCCACTGATACCCAGCTCTTTTTTAATTTGATCAATGTGTGCAAGGCATACCTGTTCAAATGCATATCCGATCCACGTGCGGTGTTTAGGGCTGTCAATAAGTTTTAACCAGTGATTCTTGTCAAAATGCTTTACTCCTTTGATAAAACGAAGATGAAATAGCGAAAAGAAGTCGCAAAGCTGGTACAGTGTATTTCTTGATTTTTTCTCAAAAGGAATATAACGTCTGATAAAACCGCTTTCTTCAAGTTCGTCCAGCAGTCGGGTTAAACTTCCGCCGGTTGGCAATTTACTTAAATGGCTTATCTCATCACGAGTAAGTCCGGCCGCTTTTTTGGCAAGGGCATTAACTATTGTTTCGTGGCGGCCAGCATTATCGAAAAGCGATTTATATAAATTATCAAACTCGTTTAGCAGTAATCCGTTCGGAGAAAAGCAAATTCTGTCTATGTTTTGTGAAGCACTTTGTCCTTTTTTAATTTCATCCCAGTAAAACGGAATTCCCCCCAACACCATATATAGCTGCACCAACTGATAATGATCCAGACGAATAGATTTACTTTCCATTAATGCTTTACATTCTTGTAAAGTAAAAGGCTCTACCCGTATTCGTTGTGTAACCCTATTATGAAGGCCTCCCTTGTTATTAATCAGTTTATTAATCATCCAGGAGGCAGCAGAGCCACAGACCACCAATAAAACATCCTTCCTCTTTGTTGCCCAGTCGTTCCAGAAATGTTCTAAAGCAGAAATAAAACCAGAATGCGGCGTATCAAACCAGGGGAGCTCGTCAATAAAAACAACTTTCTTTTTTTGTTTAGAGCGCTCAATTAAAACACCAATCTGTTCAAAGGCATCAAGCCAGCTGGTCGCCGGCTTGAATTTTACTTTTTTATTCTGTTGTTTAATTGTGAGATTAAAGTTGTTGAGTTGATTTGCCAGTGTGGCCTTGCTAAGGCCGGTAATAGAAAACGTAAAAGATTTTTCCAGTACGTTTCGTACAAGGAATGTTTTCCCAACACGTCGCCGTCCATATAAAGCAATAAATTCCGACCGCTTTGAAGCCAGCCGTTCTTCCAGAATTTTTCGTTCAGCAGTTCTCCCAACCATAATTTCATTTTGGCCATAAATATATCTAAAACACTACTTATGGCCAAAATGAAATTATGCCCTTTTTCGCTTACTCTTCCTCCTCTGCATTAAACATCACGCCCAGCAAGGCATACGCGCCCGATGTAACAAACTTCGCATCGCGGCTCACACCTTCGGGCAGGCGCACTTCGGTGAGGCCGTTTGCGGTGGTGCCGGTGGTTATTTCTACTGGTGTAAAGCGGTTGCTGCCATCGGCAGTGAATACATACGCCTTGCCGCCGTAGCTAACCACGGCATTGTTGGGCAGTACGGTGGTTTGGTGCGCGCCGGTTTCGATTTCGGCTTTTACAAACATGCCGGGCAACAGGTGCGGATCTTCCTTGTCTAAATGCCCGTGTATGCGCACCGTGCGGTCGGCATGAATTTCGCGGCCGATGAGGAATACTGTTGCCGTGCGCACCGAATCGTCCTGCCCCTGAATGATGACGCGCACCGCCTGTCCTTCTTTGATGTAGGGCAAATCGGTTTCATAAACCGTAAGCTCTACGTGCAGGTGCTCAGTGTCCACCAATTCAAAAAGCACATCGTTTGGTGCGGCAAATTTCCCCACGTTTATATTCACTTTGGTTACGTAACCGCTTATGGATGCGGTGAGACGAATGCTTTTTGCAATACCGTTTGTGCGGATGCTTTCGGGCGAGAGGCCGAGCAGCTGAAGCTGTGCGGCTCCGGCACTGCTGCGGGCTTTGGCGGTAAGCATGGCGGCTTCGGCTTTTTCCATATCGCGGCGGGCGTTGATGTTGCCGCTGCTGAGTTCCTGCTGCCGCCTGTACTCCGACTCGGCCAGCGTAAGCGCCGCAAAATCCTCGAGGTAGCTTTGTTGCAGTTTAATGTAGTCGGGATGCTCAAGCACGGCCAGCACATCGCCTTTGCGTATGCGCATGCCCTGCAGCATTTCCGTGCTTTTTACAATACCGCCCACCGGCACCGATACCGATACAAGATTTTGCGGCGGAGCATCCACCATGCCGTTGCAGCGTATGCTGCTGCCCATGCTGGCGGTTTGTAATGTGCCTGTTTCAATGCCGGCGGTTTTGAGTTGGTCGGCAGTGAGCGTAATTTCCTTTACCGAAGGAGCGGCAGTTTGTGTTTCTTCTGCTGGTTTTGATTTGCACGATGTGGCAATTATTGCCAGAAGAAAGTATGCAGACAATAAAATGGTTTTCATGGCAAAAAATTTTATAGTGTGCCGCAGAGGAAATTAAATTCCAGAGCAAGCTGATTGTTGGACTGAATGAGTTGCTGATGGCGAAGGCGAATGCTGAGCACTTGTGCCATGGCCTGCAGGTATTCGGTTTGACTGATGCTGCCGCTTTGCCGGGCAGCGAGCGCCTGTTTCTCCTGCAATTGGGCCTGTGGCAGGAGTTGCGAGGTGTAGAGCGCCAGCATGGTTTTGAGGCTTTGCCGCTCCTGTTCAAGGCGCAGCAGCTGCATTTGAAGTTCGAGACGCTGCTGGGCCTCCTGTTCCTGAGCCACGTTCTGCCCGAGCTTTGCCGCTTTGATGCGGGCTGCCTGTGCACCGGTGCCGAGCGGAAAACTCACACCCACGCGGAAACCATCAAAACGCTGGTCGTTGCCGATAAACACTTCCTGCCCGTTAATAATCTGGTAGCCGGTAATGCTCTGGTTGAAATAGCCGGCAGTAAGCTCAGGCATGAGCCGTGCTTTTTCGCTGCGTGCAGCCAGTGCGGCAACGGCTGTGGTTTGCTGCGCCAGCACAAGCTGCGGTGCTGTGGCAAGTTTGAGCGAATCATATACCGGCCAGGTTACCGGCGTTAATTCGCTGCCCGGGGGCGTGGTTACCGGCGAGGAAGAGCCGGTGAGGAGTTGCAGCATTTGTTCGGTGCTGCGTATTTCGGCCTGATGCTGCATGAGCTGTTGTGCAGCCAGCATGCGTTCGCTGCGGGCCACGGTGGCTTCGAGCAGGGTGGCATCACCGGCAGTATAGCGGCGCTGCGCGGCATTTTCGTTGAGCTGAAGCAGGCTGTCGTGGCGGCGCAACAAGATTTCCTGCGCTTTCATGGCGGCCAGCAGCAGCCAGGTTTGTTTTACCTCGAGCACAAGCTGCTGCTGCGTAAGCTGCTGCGATGCCTGCTGCTGCAGTACCTGCGCCTGCGCCAGATGACGGTTGCTGATGAGCAGTGCGGGCGACACAATGCTTTGCGATACACTGATCATATTATCGCGCAGCGGACTGTTGATGTTTCCCTGCGTGTACTCGGCCTGCGTGGTGCCGGGCGTGAATGTGGCGCGCACCAGTGCCTGCTGCTGGGCCACGGCGGCATTGGCGGCGCGCATTTTCGGACTTTGCCGCAGCGCCATCTGCACACACGAGTCGAGCGGCAATGCGGTTTGTGCGCTCAGGTTTGTGCTGCCGGAGAGCAACAGCACAGCCACAAGCAATGCGGCAGCGTGTTTGGTTTTCATGCGTATAAGATGTTTTTGTTCGATGAGCAGATACAACACCGGCAGCACCAGCAACGTAAGCAAAGTGGCGCTGATGAGTCCGCCGATAACCACCGTAGCCAGCGGCTTTTGCACTTCGGCTCCGGCGCCGTTTGAAACAGCCATGGGCAAAAAGCCGAGTGAGGCTACGGTGGCCGTCATCAACACCGGACGTAAGCGCACGGCTATGCCACGGCGTATTACATTCAGCAAATCGTCGGGCAGTTCTTCGCTTTGCAGGCGGTTAAACTCGGCTACCAGCACAATGCCGTTGAGCACCGCCACACCAAACAGGGCAATAAAGCCCACGCCGGCCGAAATGCTGAACGGCATATCGCGCAGCCAGAGCGCCACAATGCCGCCCACAGCCGAAAACGGAATAGCCGAGAAAATGAGCAGCGAATGCCGCACATTGCCGAAGTTGAAAAATAACAACAGTAAAATAAGCAGCAAGGCTACAGGCACGGCCACAGCCAAACGGCTGCGCGCTTCCACGAGGTTTTCAAACTGTCCGCCATAAGTAACATAAAAGCCCGGCGGCATTTTTACCTGCGCATCAATTTTTCCGCGCAGTTCATTTACCACCGATTCCACATCGCGTCCGCGCACGTTGAAGCCAATGGTGAGGCGGCGTTTGGCATCCTCGCGCTGAATCTGGTTGGCACCGGTTTCGGTTTTTACTTCGGCCACCTGCGTAATCGGAACTTGCTGTCCGCCGGGTGTGGTTACGTACAATGCGCGCACATCATTGATGTTATTACGATGCTCCGCATCAAGACGCACCACAAGGTCAAAGCGGCGTTCGCCTTCAAACACCTGCCCGGCAGTGGCACCGGCAAAAGCGGTTTGCAGCGTTCGGTTCACATCATCCACATGCAAACCAAACACGGCCAGTTTTTCGCGCTGCACACGTACCACAATTTGCTCCAGCCCAGATACTTCTTCCACATACAAATCGCTGCAACCGTCAATGCCCGGCACGAGATGCGCAATGCGTGCAGCCACGGCAGTGAGTGAGTCGAGGTCTTCGCCAAAAATTTTCACGGCCACATCCTGCCTTGCACCGGTCATGAGTTCGTTAAAACGCATTTGTATCGGCTGCTGAAAACCAAATGTAACGCCGGGAATAACGCTTAGTGCTTCGCCCATTTTTTCGGCAAGTTCTTCACGCGTTTCAGCCGATGTCCATTCGCTGCGATCCCTGAGTGTAATAATCAGATCGCCTGATTCGATGGGCATGGGATCGGTGGGCACTTCGCTGCTGCCGATTTTGGCTACCACATGTTTTACTTCGGGGAAGTTGTTGCGGATAATTTTTGCAGCTTCGTTTGATGTGTTGATGGTTTGCTGCAATGAGCTTCCTTTAAGCAAACGCATTTCCACCGCAAAATCGCCTTCTTCAAGCGTAGGAATAAATTCGCCGCCCAATGTGCCAAACAACAGCACGGCGCCCACCAGCAAGGTTACGGCCGAGGAAATAATGAGCACCGGTCTGCGCAAGGCACGGTCAAGCAAAGGCAGAAAGGCTTTACGCACGACGCCAATCATTTTATCAGACAATGTAACCCTGCCGCTAATTTTTTTGCTGAGCAGCAGCGATGAAATGACCGGCACATAGGTAAGCGAAAGCAGGAACGCGCCGAGAATGGCATACGCTACCGTTTCGGCCATGGGGCGAAACATTTTTCCTTCTACACCAGACAGCGCCAGAATGGGCAGATACACAATCAGAATAATCAACTCACCAAACACCGCCGAACGCATGAGCCGTTTGGCCGACGACTCCACTTCTATATTCATTTCAGACTGAAGCAAACGGCCGGGTTGCCGCAAATGCAAATGATGCAGCGTGGCTTCCACAATAATTACCGCACCATCTACAATTAAACCGAAATCAATTGCACCCAAACTCATCAGGTTGCCCGATACGCCGGTAAGCACCATCATGCCAATGGCAAACAGCAGCGAAAGCGGAATAACAGAGGCCACTACCAGCCCTGCACGCAGGTTGCCGAGAAACAACACCAGCACAAAAATTACAATCAACGCCCCTTCGAGCAGGTTGGTGGTAACCGTGCTTACCGATTTATTTACAAGTGCCGTGCGGTCGAGGAAAGGTGCAACGGTTACGCCTTCGGGCAGGGTTTTGTTGATTTGTGCGATGCGTGTTTTTACTGCTTCGATTACCTGCGAGGAGTTGGCGCCCTTGAGCATCATTACTACAGCGCCTACGGCTTCGCCTTTTCCGTCGATGGTCATGGCGCCGTAGCGTGTGGCGCTGCCGAAGGTAACGGTGGCCACATCGCGCAGCAGCAGTGGTGTACCGTTTTCGTTGAGGCGGATAACCACACTGGCAATATCATCGGTGCTGCCGAAAAGTCCTTCGCTGCGAATGAACCAGGCTTTTGGTTCTTTGTCGATGTAGGCGCCGCCGGTGTTCTGGTTGTTGCGTTCGAGCGCGGTGAAAATATCGTTGAACGACACATTCATGGCGCGCAGCTTATCGGGGTTTACGGCTATTTCGTATTGTTTGAGGTGACCGCCAAAGCTGCTTACTTCGGCCACACCTTCTACACCGATAAGCTGGCGACGCACCTGCCAGTCTTGCAGGGTGCGGAGTTCGGTAGCATTGTAGCGGCCTTCGTAGCCGGGCTTTACACGCAGGGTGTATTGATAAATTTCGCCAAGCCCGGTGGTCACAGGCGCAAGTTCGGGCGAGCCGCTGCCGGGCGGAATGGCCGAGCGGGCGGCAGGAAGGCGCTCGCTTATTTGCTGGCGTGCCCAGTAAATATCGGTCGATTCGGAGAACACAATGGTGACCACCGAAAGCCCGAAGCGCGAAATGGAACGTATTTCGGTAATGCCCGGAATGGTGGCCATGGTTTGTTCGACCGGGAAGGTAATAAGGCGCTCTACTTCCTGCGCGGCGAGCGAAGGGGTAACGGTAATTACCTGCGCCTGGTTGTTGGTAATATCGGGAACCGCATCGACCGGCAGCCGCGTAAGCGACCAGGTTCCCCAGGCAATAAGTGCAAGCACAAAAAGCCCGATTACCAGTTTGTTCCGCATGGAAAAGCGGATAACTGCGTTTAGCATAAAAATGGGAATAAGTTAAACTGTGGAATACCGCTGCGCACGGGCGAAGCGGGAAACAAAAAACAGTTTAAGCTTTGGGTGGCTGCCAGATGGCGGTGTGACAACCTTCGGGAATGAAGGTTTGGACAGGAATGCTGTAGTGTGCATACACTACGGGAATGATAAACGAGAAGTGCTGGATGAGCGGCTGATCAATAGGCGCTTCTACCACGTGGTTGTGGTGGTTGCCCTGAAAGGGAAGCTGGTCGTGCGAATGCGAGTGTTCGGAATTGCCGAAGTAATGATCGAGCAGGAAATTGGAAAAGGAGAGTGCGGGTTGTTCGCTGCTGTGTTCGGCATAATGCGAGAAAAGCATGGGCAGCTTCAATAACTCATGCGCCTCAGTAGTGCCGCTGAGGAAGACAAAAAGTAAAAGCCAGGCTGCAATGCGTTTCATGGTGTAAAGCAAAGGTAGGGATTGATTGTGAACGGTGCAGGATTTTTATTGGTTTTTTGGAATACAGGAGGAATGGGTGCCTAGCCCTGACTGTAGCGGAAATGCAGCCGCAAAAAATAGTTGGTTGCTAACCTTCCGAGGTTTTAAGACCTCGGAAGGTTGAACTGGTTGTTGTTTTTTGCGGCTGCATTGCAGCGGAAGGCAGGAGCCAGACGGTTTTTAATAGCACCGGTAAGTTCGCTCCAAAACCCAATGAGATTAGTAATTGTTAACCCAATTTGCCACTCCGGTTAAATCGGGCATTGCAAAAATTGCCGTTTCTCCCTCCGGAATTTTATCGCCGATAAAGATGGCAAACATGTCTGCGTTGGAAGCAAAACGCAGGTCGCTGGCCGAATCGCCAACCATGAGTGCGAGTGAAAAATCAATTTCGGGAAAATCTTCTTTTGCTTTCAACGCCATGCCGATACCGGGTTTGCGCATGGGCGAATTTTCGTGGCTGAGTTGGGGTGCAAAATACACCGCATCAATTTTTACACCGGCTTCGGCAAAAGCGGCGTGCATTTTTTCGTGTACGGCAGCAAGATCAGCCTCGCTGTAAAGCCCTTTGCCAATGCCCTGCTGGTTGGTGACCACCACAATGCGGCCGAAGTGTTTTGACAGTTTGGCCACGGCCTGTGCTGCGCCGGGGAGCATTTCAAACTCGCCGGGATGTTTTACATAATCATCCGGCAAACGGCGGTTTATTACGCCGTCGCGGTCGAGAAAGAGGGTCCACGATTTGTTGATGGCGGAAGGGTGCAGCATGTGTGTAAAGGTAAGGAGCCGGTGCGATTATCAGGAAAAATACAAAGGGCTGTTCCGGTGAGAAACAACCCTTTGCAATAATTGGATTTTTGCGGTTAAAACACCACCAGCTGCCGCACGGTTTGCGACTGCTTACCGGTTAAACGAATCATGTACGTGCCTGATCCGTTTGTGGTAAGATTAATAACCTGCTGATAGCGTCCGGTGAAATTGGTGAGCTGTTCTTCATACACCCGCTTCCCATCGGCCGAGTAGATGCTGAGCACATAATCATCGTTATTCTCCACATCAAACAGGAGTTCAAACACACCGTTGTTCGGGTTGGGCTGGATGAAGAAGAAGCGCGGTGCTGCTTCTGCAATACCATTTACAAGCACAGGCTGCGACTCTTCCGAACTACAGCCAAGCGTGTTGCTGAGAATTACGGTGTACATGCCCACCGTAGTGGCCTGATAGGTTTGCGAAGTAGCGCCGGCAATGGCCACACCATTCAGGTACCACTGATAAAACTGTGCTGTTACCGAAGAGGTAAGCGTGAAACCACTCACAATAATTGTGGGTGTAAGTAACGGCGGATATACGTTTACCGCGCGTGTTTGTGTGGTGCTGCATCCGGCCGCGTCGGTTGCGGTTACAGAGTAAGTGGTGGTGAAAGTGGGGAACACCTGTACACTGTCGTCGGCCGCGAAGGCGAGGAGTTGCTGCTGCGGTTGCCAGTTGTAGCTGTAGCTGCTGTTGTTGGTGGCCAGCACAACCGTATCGCCGAGGCAGATGGAGGATGTGGGGGCAATGGCAAATGAGGGCAATGCAAGCGCGGTGGCTGTAACGGTGTCGGTACTGCTGCAGCCGAGGCCGTTGGTGGCCGTTACGGTGAATGTGGTGGTGGTGGTAAGCAACAGCGAGGGCATGGCCACGGTGCTGTCGCTGAGTCCGGCGCCGGGGCTCCATACGTATTGTGTGCCGCCGCTGGCCGAGAGCTGAATCCACGAATTGTCGCACACTGCCGTGTCGGCCGAGGCTGTGATGGCGGGATTGCCAAGCACGGTTATGGTTTGCTGCACGGTATCGCTGCCGAAACTGTTGGAGGCGATAAGCTCAACGGTGTAGGTGCCGGGCGTATTCCATGTAACGCTTGCCTGCGGCGTGGTGGCGGCAGCAGGAGTTGCGCCGGCAAACGTCCATGCAAACGAAGTTGCTGCCGGGGCCGAGGCATTGGCAAACAACGCCGGGCTGCCGGCACACACGGTTTGCGAAGTGAATGCGGCAACCGGAGCCGCAGCAGGCGTGGCAGCAATGTTAATGTTGTCGAGATACAGGTTGTTGCCGTTGCGGCCACGGTTGCGGAAGCGGATCATTACCGAGGCATTGCCGGCATAGCTGCTAAGCGTAACCACTTCGTTGCGCCACTGCGCTGCGGTGGGCACAAAGGCCGAGGTTTGCTGCGAAGCGGTAGAAAGTGTGTTGCCGCCTTTGATGAATTCCTGTGTCCAGGTAGCACCGCAATCGGTTGACACAAGCACTTCTAATGTATCGCTGCGCGATGAGCTGTAACGTGCGTAAGCCACATCGAACGAAAGCTGGGGCGAGGTAACTCCGGTAAAATCAAAGCCGGGCAACTGAATTTCGTCCTGATCGCCGGCGGCATTGCTGTTGAAATTGTAAAACACGGCGCTGCCGCTGTTGGTGTTGCCGGCCGCATTATACGCCCAGCTGAGCGAAGGGTTGCCGCCGTTTACCACACTCATACCGGCCGGTAAAAAAGCAGGCGAAACAAAGCTTTCCGTATAGGGCAGCGGTTGTGCGCCGCTTACCACGATGTAGCCGCTGCGAACTGCCGTTGAATTGCCCACAGCATTTGTAGCGGTGAGCGTAACCGCATACACACCCGGTGCGGGATAGGAAACCGATGGATTCTGTGCCGTTGAAGAGGACGGTGTTCCTCCGGGAAATGACCAGCTCCATGCAGTGGGATTGTGCGACGATAAATCGGTAAACTGCACGTTGGTGCCGGGGCATATTTGTTGTGCACTAACACCAAAGTTGGCCAGCGGAGCCAGCAGCGAACCTTCGATGGCACATTCCCAAACCCCGCGGCCGTATGTGGAAATACGCAGCGTTTGGGTAGGCTCAAACACTTCCATGTCGCTTACCGGAGCGTGCGGTAATGCAGTGAAGTAAGGCATCCAGGTGCCGGTGTTGTCGGTGCGGTAATACACACCCACATCACAACCAATAAACACCAGTCCGTTTCCGGCATCAGGAACAGCAGCTCCGCAGTTGGCCGGCAGGTTGGGCAAACCATTTGAAATATTTGTATAGGTTGTGCCCGCATCGGTGCTTACCATTACTTTTTGAGCCGCATTGTAGCCCGAGAAAGTAAGCCAGATGCGCTGCTCGTTATGCGGATCCACAATAATGCGCGAAATAGACGCGCCGCCGGTAATGAGTGAGCCGGTAATATTGCTCCAGGTCTGACCACCATTGATGCTTCGGAAAATAGAGCTTCCGTTGGTGGCATAAATGTAAAGCGTGTTGGACGGGGCAACTTGTACATCGGTAAGGTCAGAACCATTGGGCATATTACCCAGCTGAAACCAGTTTGACCCGCGGTTGTTTGATTTGAATACCTGACTGTAGCCGGCATACAGTACATCGGGCTGCACGGGATCCTGAATCCACGGCGTAACCCAGCCGCCGGTGCCGGTAAGGCCGTTGGTAATGCCCGTCCAGTTGTTTCCGCCGTTTGTTGAGCGGTTAAAGTCGCCGTAGTACAGCTCGCCGTACATTACGTTGTTGTTGGTACGGTCGATGAAGCAGTCCATACCGTCGCCGCCAAGCACTTCTTCGTAGTTGCTGCCGTTTTTGAGGTTGGTGCCATTATCCTGATGGCCGGTGATGAGTGTACCGCTGTTGCTTGCCGAGATACCGAGGCGGTAAATCTGAGCAATGCCCATGTTGGCGCTGAGATCGTCCCACGAGTTACCGCCGTTGCCGGTGAAGAACACGCCGCCGTCGTTGCCGGAATACACCGTGCCGCTGGTTCCGGGCACAAACACAAGATCATGAATATCGGCATGCACATACGGCACACCGCCGCCGCCATACCAGTGTGCATTGAGGTTCCAGCTGATGCCACCATCGTCGGAGCGCCAGATGTTTACGCCTCCGGTGTAAATCACATCGGGATCAACCGGTGATGCGGCAATGGCGAGATCATACCAGGCCTGCCCGTCGGTATCGCCACCCGAAGGATCCCAGCCAAGCAGGTTGGGTGATGAAGCGCGGTTTGTAAAGCTTTGTCCGCTGTTGGTAGAGCGGTACACACCTTCAAAGCCATTGCTTCCGGCAGCTCCGGCCAGTACATACACCATATTCGGATCGGCAGGTGTAACGGCAATGGCCAAACGGGCAACCACATTTGCCTGTGGCAAACCGGTTGTTACCTGTGTCCAGTTTGCGCCGCCGTTGTAGGTGGCGTAAAAGCGTGTGCCGGCAATGTAAAGTGTGTTGGGGTCGCCGGGCTTCATTTCCATGTCTTTGGCGCCAAACTGCGATACCTGCAGCCATGTGGTGCCCGCATCGGTAGTTTTGAAAATACCGTTTGAAGCGGCCACATACACAATGTTTGTGTTGGTGGGATCAATAAGCACGCGTGCTATGCGGCGTGTCTGGCTGGGAGCAAACGTGAGTCCGGTGCTGCTCCAGGTAATACCGCCGTCGGTTGATTTGAGAAGACCGATGCTGTAGGTATCTCCGGCGTCGTTATCTCCGGTGCCGAGGTAGAGAATGTTAGGGTTGGTTGGGTCAATGGCTACATCCGAGCAGCCAATACGCGCCTGAAAATCGGTGAGGCAGGTCCAGCTTTGTCCGCCGTTGGTTGTTTTCCATAAACCACCTGCTGGAGCGCCGGCATAAATCACGTTGGTGTTTGTGCCGTCGAAACGCACGCAGTTGATGCGCCCCGCCCCGCCAAATGTTGGTGCGCCCACCGGACCCACAAAAGACCAAGCTGGCGTGCTTGATGCCGAGCGCATAACTGATGCGTAGTATTGCTGCTGCGCAGCGGGCGTATTCATCAGGTATTCCTGAAAACGCTGGTTTGTGGTGGAAGGCAGGGTAATGTCGCCACTCGGAAACACACGTGGTTCGGTAAACCATTCCCAGCGTTTATACTGAAACCATGAACCATCCAGCTCTTCATGGTTATTTTGGCGGATGGTTTGTTCGTGCCGCTCGCGAAGCATCTCAGCTTCACGCCCGCCCCAAACCGAGTCGAACGTATGCTGGATAAGATAAAAATTAGTGCCGGGCACCATGCGCTGCTGTTGCCAGCTGTCGGCCGCTGGCTGTTGAGCAGTAAGTGTTGCAGCGAGTAATGTCCCCGTGGTCAGCAGGGAAATCTGTTTCATTGTCATCGGTGTACAATTGTTGAGCTGCACAATATCGGAAATACTAATTGATTAGGGGGGTAAAACTTTGACTATTAGACGGATGTTTAAGGATTGCGGATGGATAAATGCGGCAGGGTAAACAAAACAGCATCAAGAACCGGGCTTGTTAGTGGGATTGGTAATTACCAGTAACATGAAAAGCCCCGGACATTACATCCGGGGCTTTTCTTCGTTGCTGGGTTAGGCACATCAATTCTTCACCACAATGCGGCGGGTTGCTTCTCCCTGATTGCTGCGCACGCGCAGGGTATAGAGTCCGGCGCCAAATGCGGACAGATTCATTTCGCGGTTGTACTGGCCGGAGAAATTGGCGATCATTTCGCTGTACACCATTTGTCCGAGTGCGTTGAATACCTCTACGGTATAATCGCTGGTTGTTTCACTTACAAACGAAACGTTAAACAGACCGTTGTTGGGGTTTGGGTTTACTGCAAAACCAGCGGTAAGCGTATTTGTTTCCATTCCCGTAATTACAGTAGGTGCCGACTGCCCCGACGAGCAGTTGTTGGCGTTAAATACCTCAACCGTATAGCTTCCGGGCATTGTAGCGGTATAGCTTTGTGAGGTGGCACCGGCAATGGGATTGCCATTGAGATACCACTGATACGATGTTCCGCTTACAGATGCGGTAAGCACATTGCCCACATTGGTAATTGACGGTACTGCCGGCGGTGTGCTTACGTTTACCGTAACCTGCGATGTGCCGCTGCAATTGTTGCTGGTTCCGGTTACGGTGTAGGTTGTGGTGGCTGCGGGGCTTACGTTTACACTACTTCCGCTCAGGTTGCCTGGCTGCCACGCATAGCTGCCTGCTCCGGACGCGGTAAGTGTGGCGTTGCCTCCGGGGCATATTGTGGTACTTCCTGAAGAAGTGACAGACGGATTTGCATTCACTGTAATTACCTGCGAACTGGTGTTGTTGCCGTTTGCATTGCTTACCTGAAGCGTAACGGTATAAGTTCCTGCACTGTTCCAAACAACACCGCCCGGGTTTTGTGAGGTGGATGATGCCGGGCTGCCGCCGGGGAATGTCCAGCTCCAAGAGGTTGGGTTACCGGATGAGTTGTTGGTAAAGTTTACCGTTGTGCCCACACAAACCGAGGTTGAACTTGGCGTAAAAGCCGATACCGGACCGGCCGATACGGTGCCCTGCAGGTTCACATTGTCCACATAAATATTGTTGCCATAGTGTCCGCGGTTGCGGATTGCAATCAGCACATTGGCCTGACCCACGTAGGGTGTCAGGTTTACGGTTTCACTTCTCCACTGTGTGTTGGTGGGTGTAAATGTGGTGGTTTGGTCAGGCACGGTAGCCAGCTGTGTGCCGCCTTTCATATACACCGATGTCCATGTTGTGCCGCAGTTGGTAGAAACGAGTACTTCAAGCGAGTCAACATACGTAGCACTGTATCGTGCGTGTGCCACATCAAATGTGAGTGTGCAGTTTTGCATGCCAACGAGTGTCATTTTTGGTGTAATCATTTCGTCGCGTGCGCCACCGGCATCATTGTTGAAGTTGTCGAACTTGGCGCTCCACGAACTGTTGCGGCCTACATTGGCGCGTGTCCAGAAAAGCGATGCACTGCCGGCATTGTTGGCCTGCCAGTTTGCAGGCAAAAATGTAGAGCCTTCAAAACCTTCGCTCAACGGAGGAGCCAGTGATCCGCCCAGAATATTGATAACCTGTGTATGTGTTGAACTTCCGTTTGCGGAACTGGCGGTAAGCGTTACCGTGTAGGTTCCGGGATTGTTCCATACAATGCCGGTTGGGTTTTGCTGTGTAGAAGAAGCCGGTGTACCACCGGGGAACGACCAGCTCCAGCTGGTTGCTGCAGGCGCGGTTTGGTCGGAAAAGTTGATTCCCTGACCGGTGCAGGTAACTGTTGTGCTTGCCGTAAAATTGGCCATAGGGGGCGAAGAAAGCGCAGCCTGATGCACCTGCTTGTTTCCGTCGCTCTGAATAAAGGCAACCACCTGAAGTTTTGAAATGTCATAGATATAACTGGGCACAGCCACGCTGAACGGAAGCGTTTGTGTTTGCCCGTTAGTCCAGGACGACGCAAGTGTGGTGCCGTTGGCGTTGGGAATCATCTGGCGCATTACATCGTGAAAAACGGTTTCGCCGTTAGATCCGGGAGGCGTGGAAAAATTGATTTCTTTTTCAATCAGCGCCACATGTGCTTTCAGTGTGCCGTTTGAGGTAAAGTTTTGTGAAGCCGTAATAACCAGATTGATGGAAATCTGATTATTGGCAATGGTGTGCGAAAGGTTAAGCGTAAACGGCGAAGCCACATTGTATCGGGTGTTGATTGACGATTGTGTAACACCGCTTGGCGCACCTTGATATACGTTGCCATCCATAATGGCTTCGGGAACCCCGCCAACGTTGTAGTAATTTACGCGCGGGCCAACCCAGGTCTGGGTTTGTGTATTCATCGGATCTACGCCGGGCCAGTTGGTCTGGTATTTCACAGCCACCACCTTGATACCGAGGTTGGGGGCAAGCAGCGCATTAAATGCCGGGTTTTGCGAAGCGCAGGGGCCGCATGATGCTTGTGTAAATTCTTCTACCAGAACAATACGCTGCGACTGGGCATACGCAGTTCCGAGCAAAGAAATACCAAGCACGAAAAGAAGTGTTTTTTTCATGAGATGTGTGTTAGAATGTGGGTGTGTTGAGCGTTGAATGTGTTGATGTACGGATGTCTGTTTTGTAGCTGCTGATTTTAGTGGTTAGACAATTCGGTTTCTATTTATTAAAAAAACAGTTTTATACTTTTTCTCTGTTCAGAAGAGGCGTTTTTCTGATGTTTTCTTACACAAATAAATTTACATTATTTGGGGCATATTGACACATAAAATCCATAACAATATCAAAATAGATCAATCAATTATCAAAAACAGCGAAACCTTTTGAAACAGGCATATTTTTGACCATTTTCATGTTTGAATGATGATTATTAATTAAAAAGAAAAACCCCGGACATTACATCCGGGGCTTTTCCTCTTGCAGGGAATCGGGGGGCAATTAGTTGTTCACGATAATGCGAATTGTGTTTTCACTTTTGTTGCTGCGTAAGCGTACCGAATATAAACCCGATCCGAAATCACGCACCTGCATTTCATGACGATACTGGCCGGAGAAGTTTGTCAGGTTTTCAGCATAAATTACCTGACCCAGTGAATTGAAAACTTCAATCACATAATCTTCGGCGGCGGCAGCTTCAATTGTAATTACAAACTCACCGTTGTTCGGGTTAGGTGTAACCTGAAACAAATCGGCCACAGGCGCAGTGGTGGTTATGTTGGTAATCACAATCGGGACAGACTGGCCGGAAGAGCATCCGTTGGGGTCAAACACTTCAACTGTGTAGCTGCCGGCCTGTGTGGCTGTAAAGCTTTGTGAAGTAGCGCCTGCAATCGGGTTACCATTTAAATACCACTGATAGGAGGCTCCGGTTACGGTTGAGGTAAGCACGTTGCCCACGTTGGTAATTGACGGTGTGGCAGGAGGTGTGCCTACGGTTACAGTTACCAATGTGGTGTTGCTGCAACCGTTGGCGTCGGTACCGGTAATGGTATAGGTTGTTGTGGTGGAGGGGCTAACCGACTGACTTGCGCCGCTCAGGTTACCCGGCATCCAGTTGTAGCTGGCAGCGCCGGATACGGTGATGGTTGTGATTCCGCCTGTACAGATTGACGCATTGCCCGAAGAGGTAATTGTGGGCAGTGCATTTACTGTTACAGATACCGTTGAGGTAGCCGAGCAGTTGTTTCCATCTGTACCGGTAACCGTGTAAGTAGTAGCTGCCGAAGGCATATCAGTTACCGAAGCGCCGCTCAGGTTGCCGGGTTGCCAGGTGTAAGTGCTTGCACCGCTTGCGTTGAGCGTTACCGTACTTCCGGCACATACTGCTGTGGTTGATGCAGTTGCTGAAACTGAAGGCAGTGCATTCACAGCCACACTCACCGTTGAGGTAGCCGAGCAATTGTTTGCATCAGTACCGGTAACCGTGTAGGTAGTAGCTGCCGAAGGCATATCAGATACCGAAGCGCCGCTCAGGTTGCCGGGCTGCCAGGTGTAAGTGCTGGCACCGCTTGCATTAAGCGTTACCGTACTTCCGGCACATACCGCATTTGTGGATGAAGTGGCAGTAACGTTGGGCAGTGCATTTACGGTAACCTGCACGGTTACTGTATTCTGACATCCCGGGCCGTTTGATCCGGTAACCGTGTAGGTAGTGGTACTTGTGGGCGATACAGTGATACTTGCGCCGCTCAGGTTACCGGGCATCCAGTTGTAGGTGCTGGTGCCGCTTGCGGTGAGTGTGGTGTTGCCACCATTGCAAATGCTGCTGTTGCTGCTGCTTGCTGTTACGGTGGGCTGGCTGCCAACTGTTACAGTAAGAGTTTGTGTGTTGGTACAGCCGGTTGCGGTGTTTGTGCCGGTAACCGTGTAGGTGGTAGTGGCTGTCGGGTTTACCGTTACGTTTGCACCACTCAGGTTGCCGGGCATCCAGTTGTAGGTGTTTGCGCCGGTTCCGGAAAGCGTTACGGGGTTACCGGTACAAATGCTTGTGCTTGATGCGGTAGCGGTAACGTTGGGCAGCGCGTTTACAGTAATTGTGCGCGTTTGCGTGTTGCTGCAGCCTGTAACGGTGTTTGTGCCAGTCACTGTGTAGGTAGTGGTTGAAGTCGGACTCACAGTTACGCTAGCACCGCTGAGGTTACCTGGCATCCAGTTGTAGGTGTTAGCACCTCCGCCGGTGAGCGTGGTGCTTGAGCCGGCGCAGAGTGTGGTGTTAGAGGCCGTGGCCGTAACGGCAGGCAGGTTGTTTACGGTAATGGTGCGTGTTTGTGTATTGCTGCAGCCGGTTACTGTGTTTGTGCCGGTAACGGTATAGGTTGTTGTTGCAGTCGGGTTTACCGTTACGCTAGCACCGCTGAGGTTGCCGGGCATCCAGTTGTAGGTGTTTGCACCACCGCCGGTAAGTGTGGTAGCAGAGCCTGCACAAACTGTGGTGCTTGATGCAGTGGCGGTAATGGTGGGCAGCGTGTTTACAGTGATGGTGCGTGTTTGTGTGTTGCTGCAGCCGGTTACTGTGTTTGTTCCGGTAACGGTGTAGGTAGTAGTTGCAGTCGGATTCACCGTTACACTGGCACCGCTGAGGTTGCCGGGCATCCAGTTGTAGGTGTTTGCGCCACTGCCGGTAAG
>JADBYT010000039.1 GCA_020402865.1 Bacteroidota bacterium
GGGGGGAATGTGGTAGCGAATTTGGGGGTGAGGGTGTCGATGAGTACGGGGGCGTTTGTGAGGTTGGGGGATGATTTAATTGAAATTGCGAGACGGGAATTTGATTCGTATGGCTCCGAGTGGATAAAGATTAATCCGCACACAGGTAAAGAGATGTTTAATCCGAATACTGGTGGTTATGTGGTCTATCATTTTCAACATAATGTGATTCTAAGTAACGTAAACAGTCAGGCTGAATTTGCTGTAGCGGAAGCTTTAGCAAATAATGGGGAGAAAGTGAAGTTACTTAGTGAATCTGCTCCGCAAAATATAGCTACACCTGATGCTGAAATTATTGGGAAAGGTATATTTGATTTTAAGAATGTAAATTCGACAACACAAAACGCCATTAAAACAAATGTGATGACCTACGTAATGAACCCATCTCAACGAAGCGATGCACAGGGACTTATTTTTAATATCAAAGAGAACACATTTGCAACACCACAAATGATTGACCAAGGCATCCTTGATGCTATTAGTACCGCCGATTTTAATTACACAACAAATAGTTTAGCGCAATTCATTGGAGTAAGATACTCTGATGGTAGTATCAAAATAATAACATTAAATGAGTTTAGAAATGGTGCCCGATTCTAATATAATTAACTCGAAAGTATTCGATAATAGAAGGCTGAATCTATTACAAGAGATTTCAATTAATGACATTAACTCATACATATACATATTAGGTGTCACATTAGGCAGTAGGCATCATACTCAAATGAAATTGGAAATTATGGGGAACAATGCCATAACGTACAAAAAACTGTGGGATTTAGACATCTGGATACGTACAACTTGGGGTACTAATGATCTAAAAGATAACGATGAAAGTAGTAATGAGTTTGATCTTGCAATGCAAACCACTGCTTATTTCGATTATTTAATTTCTCAAGCTGTAAAATACAATCGTCCGGCATGGTCAATATTTGGATTAATTGGAATGATGCAGGGAACTCTAAACGAGAATAAATTTAAAGTGAGTAATCCGGAAAACAAACTCAACAAGAACGATTTTGTTAGGTGTTTGAAGTATCTGAGTCACGACTTTCTGGAAAAGTTCAGCGCAGATTTAATACACCTGTTTTCCTATTTTGATGAGCGAGGTTATCGCCTTAACATTAGCACAGATGGAAATGAAGTGGCTGTTTCAATAGATGATATAATTGACGGTTAGTCAAAAGATATAATATCAAAGTAAGAAAATAAATTGCACCAACCGGTCTGAATCTCCAGCCCCGGCTGTAATGGAAACCCCGCAGGATAAACAATGCTTTAGCTATGTACAAATTCTCCGAGGAGTTGTAATGGAAGACGGGAACGGACGGTATTTTAATGCACCCACAGGTTCGCTCCTACTCTTCTTACTTTTCATTTTAAGCTTTGCACATAGCAAAGGCATTGAAGCCTTCCCAAACTTCCGCACGGTAGCTGCGGCCGACGGGTTTACCGATGTGGTGATCCATTTTAAAAACGGCGCGTATGTGGCGGAGGTGGAAACTGCCGGGCAGTTGGTAGAAACGTCTGTTGCGCAGGCCGATCTGGCGGCGTTTATGAACGGTTTACCAGCCGGTGAAGTACGTTTGCTGGCGTGCAACAGTCTGGAGGAGGCTAAGCTGCTGAGCCGCATGATGACGCGGCCACTGGTGGTGAGCGACGGCTGGGTGAAGTTGTATGCCGATGGGTCGATTGCGAGTGAGGGGGCGTTTGTAAGGTTGCAGGGGGGGAATGTGGTAGCGAATTTGGGGGTGAGGGTGTCGATGAGTACGGGGGCGTTTGTGAGGTTGGGGGATGATGGTGTAAATTTGCTGAAAGTGGTTCTTGGAACTGATAATCTAAGTCAATTTGCAATTAGTTTTAGAAGAACTCTATCTGTTCCAAATCACAGGGGAAATGTAGCAGTGTTTGAATATTGGGATAATAATGGTATTTTGGTTAAAAAAGCATTTACAACAGATTTGCAATCAAATCTTCATGCAGAAGAATTAGCACTAATTTTCTTTAATAATCAAAATATTTCACTGAATAATATTTCGAGAATATATAGTGAATTAGAGCCATGTGCTTTAGAAGGCCATAGTTGTAAATCAACACTAATACTAAACTGCCCGAATGCTCAAATAAAATATAGTTATGATTATCCCGGAGGAAATAACGCTAGTCCGGAGGTAATAAACATTAGACGAAACTCGATTAATCAACGAGAGACGGATCTTAACACCAAACTATAGTATGGAACTTGAAGAAATTCAAATATTATTTTCGAATGAATTGAATAGAAATCTTCTAACTAATGAAGCCCCATTGTTGTATAGATTTGAAATTCAGTTAATCAATAGCATCGGCATTCCAAAATTATCTTTCGATAAATTCATTCCATGCAATGAAGGTATGATTGATAATAAACTGGTTTTTTCAAAATCAATAATATCACCAATATATTTAGGTATTGATGGAGATACAAAAGAGGTCGTTTGCTTTTCAAATATATTTAAGTCATATAGTTTTGTAAATACAGATTATGAATCTTTTATACGATCTATCTTTACTTATGAAGTATTTCGCTCTATATGTTTAAAGCCACAAAAACTTGGGGAATACTATGAAAACTCTCCCTATAGAGGTAACTATCATAAATATTCTGAATTACTCCATAATCTGATAAATATTGTCGACACTAGAGCAACTATTGAAGGGCATTGGGCATCACTAATTGATGAAATGAAAATTGGGGCTAAATGAAATATTAGTCGATAACGAACTAAATAATGTACAACATTTATTTCCTAGTTTTATTGCACCAACAGGTTTGAATCTCCAGCCCCGGCTGTAATGGAAACCCCGCAGGATAAACAATACTTTAGCTATGTACAAATTCTCCGAGGAGTTGTAATGAAAGACGGGAACGGACGGTATTTTAATGCACCCACAGGTTCGCTCCTACTCTTTTTCTTTTTACTATTTACCCCCTCACTCTCGGCGGTAACAATAACCAACCGCCCCACCACCATTGAAGATTTAGCCGGTAAAATTCCCCCGCAAAACAGCATTGGCGGCAACCCGGCCCCGACCACACATTGCATTCAGGTAGTTGATTTTGGTGGCGACGGCAGCTGGTTTGACCCCGCCACGAAAATGCTGCATACGTTTGAACTGAAAGGGCATCCGGTGTCGGGCGCAGGCAAATTTATGGTTAACTCGTTTCTGGATGTTACCATAGGGCAGCATGATAATGACCTGAATGTGCCGCCCTACAGCATTACACACTTCTCAACCGTAAAGCCGCTGGAGTTTGTGCTGGTGGATTTTGCCAGCGACTGCAATTTTACGGATCCGCAAAGTGGCAGTGCGTTTATTAAGGCGGGCAGCCGGCTAGTGGTGCCTATGCTTTGGGCTTACTGGTTTATGGAGCGGTTTGAGGGCCGGAAAACGGAAGCCAAAGTGCGCGTGCTGGCCGATGTGGTGGCTGCGGCGCTGAGTTTTGGAGAGGCCAATGTGGTGCTGCGTGGGCTGGAACTGTTGTTTTCAGTTGCAGATATTGCCATAACGATAAACCGCAACCAGATTGAGCTGAACTACGGTCAGCAGGGCACTGCGTTTTTGGCGGCGTGGGATAATTTGTTTTTGGCGTACGGCAGTTTGTTTATTGCTCAGGGGGCGGCGCGTGTGGTGAACAAAGTGGCGATGAGCAACACGCTGCGCAATTTTACTACGCAGGCAGCACGAGAGCAGTTTGTAAGGTTGTGGGTGAATTTTACGGAGGCTATACGTAACCTGCCGGAAGCTACGGCGGCAGGCATACAGCAGCTTGGTTTAGGCTGGCGGCGGGTAATGGCGGAAGTATATAATGCGCAGCTTGATGTGGCGTTTGTCCTCTCCCAACCTGCGCTGGCTACGCGCGTGGTGGCGCGCTGGGTGGGCGACCAGGTGCGCGCTATGGTGGTAACGGCAGGGCTGGAAGTGGGTATTGCGAATTTGCAGATGTTGGAGGGCGGCGGACAGTTCCTGATGACTAATGTGCGGTGGTTGCCTGCTGAGGTGCAGCAGGTGCAGGTGGTGGGCAGGTTGGAGAATGTGGTGTATAAGGATGCGCAAGGGGTGAGCAGGAATGGCTCGGTGGAAATTGTGTTTGAGCCGGTGGGGGGACAGTATTATGTGAGGGTAGAATTGTATGGTGGACGACAGTTTTGGAATGGGTATAGTAATATTTTTAAGGCTACTACAGAGGAAATAGCTGCCGCTACAAGCAGAATAAAAAATTACAGAACTGAAAATAATTTAAGTGGTGGTAATTATGGCTATTTAGAAGGTATTGTCAATGCAACACCAGTTGATAATAGAATGTGGCGAAGTATTCCAATAATTGATGCGGAAAAAGAAATTCATATTTTTGATGCAATTCCTGTACAAGGAGGAAATGGCAGAGAATGGTTGAGAATAACGGATAGCGAATATAGAATGTTAAATAAATTAGCTAGCGATTTAGGCGGTTCTCGGGGAGTAGTTTTAACAAATATTACAGGAGAACTAAAAATAGTTTCAGAGAATCCATATTGTGCTTCTTGCACAGGAATTATTCAACAATTCCACGAAATGTTTCCTAAAATTAAGCTTATATTAGTAGATGGAGCAAAATAATGAAATCCAATTTGAGGTCATGGTTATGTACACCGAAATCTTGGAACAAGAAATCAGTTTTTATAATTCTAAAAATGGTACTGACTTTAGAATAATTGAAATAATTGATGATGGAGTAATATTTTGCAGGATTGGTGCAACGATATTTACTTTCTCTGACATTTACAATTTAGGCTATAGTGTTTCTGCTTTGCAACATAAATTACGACAAGAAGGCAAAATCGATTGGTAAAATAAATTTATTGATATTAATGAATTAAATCCCAGCCCCGATTGCAGCGGAAACCCCGCAGGGTAAACAATGCTTTAGTCATGTACAAATTCACCGAGGAGTTGGAGCGGAAAGCGGGAGCCAAGCGGTATTTAATTGCAACTAAAGGTTCGCTCCTACTCTTTTTCATTTTACTATTTACACCCTCTCTATCGGCGGTAACAATAACCAACCGCCCCGCAACCATTGAAGATTTAGCCGGTAAAATTCCCCCGCAAAACAGCATTGGCGGCAACCCGGCCCCGACCACACATTGCATTCAGGTAGTTGATTTTGGTGGCGACGGTATTAGAACCTGTTAGAATAACAAGTAAAACAAATCATTTTTATTTCAACGCCTTCCTGTACATTTTCCCCACACTCACGCAAAGCCTTACGCCCGCCACAGGCCGTTTGGCAAACATAATTTCCAATCCTGCTTCCAATCCCGCAAAGCGGCTGGTGTACAAAAAATTAACACTTACCGGCACGCCAATATTTCGTTCACGGTAGCTGTCGTAAACCTGATTGTTACTGTTGCGGTTGAAAATGAGGGAGAGTAACTGATTTTCTAATGCGCCGGCAGTGGAGTAAAAATGTGTCATGGTCTGGCGCAGAATGCCTACGCCGATTGCGGGCGTAAAAAACAAATGCGGTGTTAGTTGTGTGCGCTGGCCGTAGCTTAGGGCGGTGGTGGTTTGGAAATAAAGCTGATCGGGGATGAAAAACAGGTTGCGGTTCCAGCCCAAACTGCCGCTCAGCACAATATCGTGCCGCCCGCCTGCTAGGTGATGCCACATTGTATGCAGCTGGGTAATACCGCCGGGCGACGGACTGAATACAGCCGCCCTGCCCACGCCCAGACTAAGCCAGGAGGTGTATTTCTGCTGCGCTGTAAGAACGTACGAAAAGAAAACGGCTACAGCCGTGAGTAGAACTTTGTGCATAATAGCAATAGTTTGAACGGCACAAACGTATTCATAAAACTCAGTATTGATAAGCAAATGCACAGATATTTTAACTGTAAACAAATGCTTGAAAGATTGCGACATTCACATAGTGGGCGATTTTCATTTTATTGTACATACACAGCTGTGAAAAAAGTTTAGGATGATATCGAGCGTTATATTCAGATTGAAACACATTGCTGTATGATTTGGAAAATTTTAGTTTTGCAAACCATCAACCAACTTCTTATGCTCCGAAAAATAGTGCTCCTGACTTTGCTGGTGATTTCCTGCAGCAACGCATCGCTCAATGCGCAACGTTTATATGCAGGCACCATCAATCAAAATATACTGCCGGGCTACCAATTTAGCGACTGGGCGGCCTTTTCTTCAAATAACTCCATGTTATTTGTAAAAAGTAAAACGTCGTCGGGCAGTTTTGATATGCTGGCGCTGCTGCTGAGCGGGGCCAGCCAGCAGTTTAACCGCAAGGTAGAAGCCGGATATGAAAAAGGCACTGCAAAAGAACCTACTGTGGCCGAAAAAATGGTGCAGGTTTGCGATACGTTGTATTATATACGCCGTGGCCGCGACCAGAAAAAAGATCAGGAAACATTTTATGTGCAGGATATGCTCAAGCAACTCGTGCCCGGCAAAGCCCCTATGCAACTGCTGGACACTGTGCCATACGCACTCAACAGGTATGAAGATATAACATACTGCACATCGCCAGATAACCGGAAAACGGCCATTGTGAGTTTTCGGGTAAACGATAAGAAGGATACGGTTACCGGCTTACACCTGCTCATTCTCGATTCGCTTTTCCGGCCTCTGAAACGAGCTGATGTAATGGTGCCTGTTTCGCCTAAAAGTGATATGGCGTGCAAGGCTGTATTAACCGATAATGGTACATTGTATTTATGGTTTTCAGCCCGTAAGGGATTCAAAAACAACCAAACCTGTGTGCTTTACCGGTTTGACAGTGAAGCTACTCAACCCGCGCTGCTGCCCCTGCCCGAAAATGCACCCGACCTTAAATATATGGACCACTGGATAGTTAGAGATAACCTGGTGTATTTGTTATTTAAACCACGTGTGGCGGCTGAAGGGAAAGAATATAAACTGACTGGTTTTATTTTTGCCAATGCCGCTGCTCCGGTCAGGTTTGATGCCGTGCTTAGCGCCAACGATTTCACAGGAGCGGCACCGGGCAGTGCAATTTTTCCGCCGCGCCTGCTCAAGGCTTACATCAATTCCAGGCAACAGCTTATTGCGGTTTATGACCAGATAAATGTGAAAACCGAAATGAGTCCGTCCACTCCCGGACAATTGGGCACCGACATAAATACCTATACTGCAAACGGTGTGTGTGTAATTGGATTTTCCCCATCGGGCAGTGAGTTATTCCGCAGTTCACTTACCCGTAAACAGGTTTACATACAAAATGAAACAGCACTTAGCAGTGCGGTATATTTTCTTGATGATGAGGTGTATATAGCCTGGGGAAATTATATGGGTACAACGCTG
Source organism: Bacteroidota bacterium (assembly GCA_020402865.1). NCBI lineage: Bacteria > Pseudomonadati > Bacteroidota > Bacteroidota bacterium. Next base: position 7,405 of record JADBYT010000039.1, read on the forward strand.
CAAAGCATTTATACAGCCCGCATAAACTATACCGGAGTTTTGCAAAGCAGCCAGACCCTTGCAGTGCCGGCCACGCACAGCACAATGTACCTGAATGGAACGGTATGCGCATGGAACAGCACGGCAAAGCGATTGGGCCTTATTGTGGAATCCCCGGCCAGAAGCGCGTATTCGGTTATGCAGGTTGAATACTAGCCAATTTCAACTGCTCGTATTTCTGCTTCGTCCACATTACGAACATTACTATCTTTACCCAAAGCAACCATAACCGGAAAGCTGTGCAAAAAACAATTCTCGTAGTAGTGGGCACACGCCCTAACTTTATTAAAATAACCCGCTTCCGGGAAGTAGCCGCGCGTTACCCGCAGTTTACGCTTAAAATTGTGCATACCGGCCAGCATTTCGACGAGAAAATGGCCGATGTGTTTTTCCGGCAATTCGGTCTTGTTCCCGATATTTTTCTTGATATTCCGCAGGCTTCGCCCAACACACAAATGGCCGAAATTATGCTGCGGTTAGAAAAAGTGATTGCTGCTGAAAAACCAGCTGTGGTAATGGTGCCGGGCGATGTAAACAGTACCCTTGCCACAGCCGTTACAGCCAACAAAATGGGCGTAAAACTGGCACACATTGAAAGCGGGCTGCGCAGTTTTGACCGTACCATGCCCGAAGAGTTTAACCGCCTGCTTACCGACGAACTGGCCGATATGCTGTTTGTAACCGAGCAAAGCGGACTCGATCATCTGGCCTCGGAAAATGTGCCGCAAAGCCGCATTCATTTCGTTGGCAATACCATGATTGATACCCTGGTAAAATTTGCCGCCGAAATTGATGCCTCCCCTATTCTCAATCAGCTTGGCACAAAGCCCGGCGAGTATGTGCTGATGACCATGCACCGCCCGGCTACGGTTGATACTGCCGAAGGACTTGGCAAACTGCTGAAACTGCTGCGCTATGTAACCGCCACCCGCCGCGTGGTATTCCCCATTCATCCGCGCACGGTAAAAAACATGCGCGAGGCCGGACTCGAAAGCGAGTTCACCAAACTCGACGGCCTGCTGCTTACTGAACCGCTTGATTATTTCGCCTTTCAGAAATTAGTAAAATGCTGCCGATTTATTCTTACCGACAGCGGCGGCATACAGGAAGAATCAACCTTCTTGCAGGTGCCTTGTCTAACCTTACGCCCCAATACCGAAAGGCCGGTAACCGTTACAATGGGCTCAAACGAACTGTTGCCGTTTGACCTTGAGCAAATTGCAAACCGCATCACTGCCATTGAAAACGGATCGTACAAACGGGGTGAAATTCCGCCGCTTTGGGATGGAAAAGCAACAGAACGCATTTTTGAAGTGCTTGCAAAAACACTCTGATTCGTGATTGTGCATAAAGCAAAATGTGCAGTGTTTCTCAAAAAATGAAATGGAGCGAAACTGATCGTGCTATTTAAAACTGTCCGCTCCGGTCTTACGTTGCAATGTGGCAGTGTAGTTGAAAAACGATAATCCGTAAACCACATTTCCACTGCAGCCCGGGCTATAAATTCAAACCGCTTGGTGCGTTAAATACACTGCCCTCCCCCGCCCCGCATTTTAGCCTGCGCAGTTATCGCCTTTCCTGCTGCCTGCCTTAGCTACAAGCCAAACCCTTTTTTATCTTCGTTTCCGCTATGGCCGCCACGCTTTTTCTTACGTTCAACGATGCGCCTTCGGGTATTTATGCCGGACAGGTTATTGACGTATGCCGCTATGTAAATGCGCATACGCCGGCAAAGTTGCGGCTGGTGGCGTTTTTATCGGTGCGCGGCTTCTGGGCTGGGCGCCGAAAAATAAAAGCACAATTGCCCGATGCACTGGTGCTGCCCATGGTGCCCAAAGCCAAAAACTGGAAGCTCAACGGCTTTACATTTAACCTTGTGTGCCGCTTTACCCGTGCCAAAGCCTGCATGGCACGCGGCCCATTTGCTACGGCGCTGGCTTTGCGGGCCAGAGAAAAAGGAATTTTGCAAAACGTAATTTTCGATGGCCGCGGCGCATACATTGCCGAGCTTACGGAGTACAATGTAATTCCCGACGAAGCCGTGAAGCACGAAATTGCTTCCGTGGAGCGCCGTTGCGTGCTTGAAAGCAACCGTCAGCTGGCCGTGTCGAAAGCTTTGGTTGACTACTGGCACGAAACGTTTGGCTACAACGGCAATACACACCGCGTAATTCCGTGTACACTCAACAGCAATACGTTATTTACGCCGGTTAGTGATGAAGCTGTACGGCAGGCCCGCCAGAAGCTGGGCATTCCGGCCAATGCCACGGTAGTGGTGTATTCAGGCTCCGTGGCCGGGTGGCAGTCGCTCGATGATTTCGGTGCGCGCATGCTTCCGCTTATGCAGCAGCATGAAAACCTGCATTTGCTGTTGCTGGTGAAAAGCCTGCCCGAACATTTTGCTCCGCTTGCACAGCATGCTGCACGCATTCACCGCCACTGGCTGGCGCCTGAGGAAGTAGGCACCGCGCTGGCCGCAGCCGATCTGGGCTGGATGCTGCGCGAAGACTCCGTCACCAACCGCGTAGCCTCACCCGTAAAATTTGCCGAATACCTTGCCGCCGGTTTGCATGTCATCATTTCCAGCAACCTCGGCGATACTACGGCATTTGTGCTTCAGCACGGCTGCGGTATTGTGTGTAATGGTGAAAACATTCCCGCCCCGCAGCCGCTCAGCCTTGCACAACGCCAAAAAGCACAGCAACTTGCACAAACGTATTTCCTTAAAACACGTTTTGCGGATGCCTATGCTGATTTGCTGAAGTAGCTTGCCTTCTCAGGCTTCTTACTGCAGCGCCAGCATCCTAACGCTGCAGAAAGTTTCGGAGGTCGAAGACCACAATCACAGCTGCAGAAAGTTTCGGAGGTCGAAGACCACAATCACAGCTGCAGAAAGTTTCGGTGGTCGAAGACCACAAACACAGCTGCAGAAAGTTTCGGTGGTCGAAGACCACAAACTTTCTGCTCCGGTTAATCAAGTCTCCGGACTTGATTAACCGGAGCACCCGGCTTCCCCCCGCTAATTATCGCCCAAAAAACTCACTCATCTCCCCGAATTTTCCCGTATTTTCGGCCATAATTCAGCACCAAACCAATTTATGAAAATAGCCCTGCTGACTGACGGAATTTTCCCTTACGTGGTAGGCGGCATGCAACGCCATTCCTTTTATCTCTGCAAATACCTTGCGCAGTTGGGGCATCATGTGGATTTGTACCACATGAACGAAAGCAGACTCGACATTTCAAAACTCGATGTATTTACCCCTGAAGAGCGTATGTACATCCGTTCGTATGTGGTGAAATTTCCGGGCAAAGGCAAAAGTCCGGGGCATTACATCCGCGAATCATATGAATACTCGAAACGTGTATTTGCACAGTTTAAGGAAAACAGCCGCGATGCTGATTTTGTAATCGCCAAAGGTTTTGCGGGCTGGGAGCTGCTGCATCAGAAAAAAGAAAAGGGCTTTCGTTGTGCGCCGGTGGCCGTGAATTTTCATGGTTACGAAATGTTTCAGCGGCAGCCTTCGTTTACCAGCTGGCTGCAGGCGCGGTTTCTGCTGCAAACGCCGGTAAAGTACATCGTAAAACATGCCGATTATCTGTTTTCGTATGGCGGGAAAATTACGTCCGTTATCGAAAGCCTTGATGTAAGCAAAAAGCGGATTATTGAAATTCCTTCGGGCATTGCACCTGAATGGATGAACGATAAAATTTCACCGGCCGGAAATGTGCGGAAATTTGTGTTTGTAGGACGATATGAACGCCGCAAAGGTGTGGAGGAACTGAATAAAGTACTCACCGAATTCAGGCGCAACCTCACGGCCGGATTTGAGTTTCATTTCATTGGTCCGGTGCCCGATAAAAAGCAGCTGCGCGACAGCCGCATCTTTTATCACGGCAGTATTACCGACAATGAAAAGCTGCGAGGCATGCTGCGCAAATCGGAAGTGCTGGTTTGTCCGAGCCATTCGGAAGGTATGCCCAATGTAATTCTGGAAGCAATGGCTTCGGGCTGTGCGGTAATTGGCACAGACACAGGAGCCGTATCCGAACTGGTAAGCGACCGAACCGGGCAGCTGCTTACGCCGGGCAATGTAAACGAACTCGACAAAGCTATACGCCGTTTTACCAACATGCCGGGAGCCGAACTCGACCAGCTTCGCGGCAATTCCGTGGCGCATATCCGCGAAAAATTTCTCTGGCCGCACATTGCTGCACAAACGGCAGCAGTCATACAAAGTAAATTAGTAAGTGCATGAGTGAGGCTTATCACATACCGCTCAACCGTCCTTTCCTCACCGGCCGCGAAACGGAATACATCCGCCAGGCCGTGCAGAGCGGAAAGATTGCGGGCGATGGTGTGTTTACCGCCCGCTGTCATGCGTGGATGCGCGAACGGCTTGGAATAGCGCATCCGCTGCTCACTACTTCCTGCACCGACGCGCTCGAACTGGCGGCACTGCTGCTGAACATACAGCCCGGCGACGAAGTAATAGTGCCTGCCTACACGTTTGTATCAACCGCCAATGCATTTGTGCTGCGCGGTGCCGTGCCTGTGTTTGCCGATAGCAGCAACACGCATCCGAACATGGATGCCGCCACACTCGAAAGCCTCATTACACCCCGCACCCGCGCCATTGTGCCCGTGCACTATGCCGGCATGAGCTGCGATATGGATACGATTCTGCAACTTGCGGCACACTACAAACTGCATGTAGTGGAAGATGCCGCGCAGGCCATTGGCGCACGCTACAAAGGCAATCGATTCCTCGGTACGCTGGGCGCGCTGGGTACGTTTTCCTTTCACGAAACCAAAAACGTAATTGCCGGCGAAGGCGGTATGCTGGCCGTAAACGACCAGTCATTGCTGCAACGCGCCGAAATTATCCGCGAAAAAGGCACCAACCGCAGCGCATTTTTCCGTGGCGAAACAGCACTTTACGAATGGATAAGCCCGGGCTCATCCTTTCTGCCTTCAGACATTATTGCGGCGTTTCTTTTTGCACAGCTTGAGCAGTTTGAGCTTATTCAAACCACCCGCCTTGCGCGCTGGAAACGCTGGCAGCACCTGCTTGCTCCGCTGGCCGCCAGTGGCGTGTTTGAACTGCCGCACCAACCCGCCTGGGCCGAAACCAACGGAAACATTTTTTACCTCTGCTGCCGCAACCGCCACGAACGCGATGCGCTCATTGCTCATTTGCGAAGCAAGGGTATTTATGCCGCTTTTCACTATCTGGCGCTGCACAAAAGCCCCTACTTCACCGCTCAATTCAGCAGCGTAAAACTGCCCAATGCCGAACGCTTTGAGCAAACCCTCGTGCGACTGCCCATGTATCACGAATTAAGTGATGCCGAGCAGGATTATACCGCACAATGCATTCATGACTTTTATACCGCACACGCATGAAGGCATTTCTGAGAAACCGGCAAATTCTTATTGCATGCAGCCTGATTATTCTGGCCGCAGGGCTTTACACGGGGCCCGGAGCCTACGCGGTAGTGCCCGGTATTGCGTTGTTGCTTATGGTACGCGGCTTTTATACCGAACTGCTGCTCGGCTTTTTCCTCTGCCTTATCCTCTCCGACAGCCGTAACACTTCGCTTGAAGTGTTTCAGAATGTGAAAAACATTTACATGCTCATTCTCGGACTTGGCCTGTTTGTGATTCCGCGCAACGGACTTGTATATGAGCGCACCTTACTCAAATTCTGGCCGTTTTTTGCCATTGCCGTTTTCTGCCTGCTCTTCAGCGATAATTTCATAAACTCTTCACAGAAAACGCTCTCCTACCTGCTCATTATCATTACCATTCCCAACTATATTTTTCTGGCCTGGCGCAAACAGGGAACCGCATTTATTCAAACACTGGTATGGTGGGTTTGCAGCTTGCTCATTATTGGTTTTGCACTCCGCTTTATCATGCCCGAACAGGTTTTTCTGGAAGACCGGTACACGGGTATATTGGGCAACCCCAACGGACTGGGCTTGTTTACCATGTTGTTTTTCTTGCTGTTCAGAATTACTGAAACAAACTGGCCGGATTTGTTCAACCGCTGGGATCGCATTATCATATACGCACTCATCATTTTGTCATTACTTAGCAGCGGCTCACGTAATTCGCTGTTTGCGGTATTACTGTTTTTATCGTTCGGTTATTTCTACCGGATTTCTCCGGTTGCGGGCTTTGTATATTTCGTGATTATCGGTTTCACCTACAGTTTTATTCAGGTAAACCTCATTGGTATTGTTACCGCGCTTGGACTTGAAGACCAGTTCAGGGTTGATACGCTTGAAAATGCATCAGGCCGAACTGTGGCCTGGGCATTTGGCTGGGAATGGATTCAGGAAAATATTGCATTGGGTAAAGGCATCGGATTTACTGATGATTTATACCGGCGATACTACAACTACCTTTCCATGCTCGGTCACCAGGGCAATGCACATAATTCATACATCACCTTCTGGCTCGATACGGGTGTATTCGGGCTTGCCTTTTTTCTGCGCGGATTAATTGTGAGTTTCTGGCGCAGCACCCGCGTAAATAAATATTCCATGCCGGCTCTTTATGCCGTGATGTTTTCGGCCTTTTTCGAATCGTGGTTAACGGCTTCGCTCAATCCGTTTACCATTCAGCTGCTCATCATTATTACCCTGCTCAATAAAGATGCGCTCCCCGAACCGGTTTCCGGCACCGGACAACCAATTCTCACTCCCGAACCGGCTGTCGCACCGGTTGTAGTTTCCGGCAAATGAAAAACATACTTTTTCTTTATACCGAAATTGCTGGTTATACACTGGCCTGCCTGCGCGCCTTAACTGATACAGGTGTGCGCGTACATCTGGTGCGCTGGCCGGTAAATCAGGAAGCGCCGTTTGATTTTGAGTTTGGTGATAAACTTACTGTGTATTCACGGCGAGAACTGAGTAATGAACAACTGACGGCACTGGCTCACGATGTGAAACCCGACGCCATTGTGTGTTCGGGCTGGGTGGATAAAGGGTATGTGAATGTTTGCCGGACATGGAAACGGAAAATTCCGGTAATCCTGGCCATGGATAATAAGTGGACCGGAAGCCTGCGCCAGCAGCTTGCACGGCTGGCTGCGCCGGTAAAGGTGAAACGGAACTTCAACCGGGTCTGGGTGCCGGGCACACAGCAATATGCGTTTGCCCGCAAACTTGGTTTTTCGCCAACGCATATTGCTACCGGTTTCTACTCGGCCGATGTGCCGGTGTTTGATGCACTTGCGGCAGCACACGAAAACGAAAAGCAACAGGCATTTCCGCATCGCTTTGTATATACCGGCCGCTACTACGATTTTAAAGGTTTGCCAGAGCTTTGGCGCGCATTTATTCGCCTGCGCGAAAACGGTTGTAACTGGGAACTCTGGTGCGCCGGTACCGGCAATTTGCCTGCGGTGCAGCACGAAGGCATAAAACACCTCGGCTTTGTACAGCCTGCACAGCTGGGCGAACTGATGAAACAAACCGGTGTATTTATTATGCCAAGCCGCACCGAACCCTGGGGCGTGGTACTGCACGAATTTACCGCTGCCGGCTTTCCGGTAATCTGCAGCCGCGAAGTAGGCGCCGCATCCGCTTTCGTAAACGAAGGTGCGAACGGTTATCTTTACACCGCCGGCAATGAAGACGAATTGTATCAGCTTATGTGCAACACAGTAATGCTAAGCGATGCGCAGCTGCTCCAAATGGGCGCACAAAGCCGGATACTGGCAAAGCAGATTACGCCGCAGCAATGGGTCGCTACGCTGCTCGGCTTCATTACTAACTACGGCAACTAAGCAGCCATGTGCGGAATAACCGGTATATACAGTGCACACACCACGCTTGCTACACGGCAACGCGTAGAGGCAATGAACACGGCTCTCGCCCATCGCGGTCCCGACGATGCCGGTATTTTTGAAGGAGACCATGTCGTACTCGGCCATCGCCGCTTATCCATTATTGATCTTTCGCCCGGCGGCCACCAGCCCATGCACAGTGCCGATGGCCGCTACACCATTGTCTTTAACGGCGAGATCTATAACTTCCGCGAAGTACGCGCACAAATTACCAACTGGCAATTCCGCTCCGAATCAGACACGGAAGTTATTCTTGCAGCCTACGCGCAATGGGGAAAAGCCTGCGTGCAGCATTTCAACGGCATGTTTGCCTTTGCCCTTTACGATGCTCACACCCGCGAACTCTGGATTGTGCGCGACCGCCTGGGTATAAAGCCGCTTTATTACTGGTACCACGAAGGCACACTGGTGTTTGCCTCAGAAATACGTGCCGTGCTCGCTTCTGAGCTTGTTGTACGCCGGGCTTCAGAAACTGCCGTAGGCGAATACCTGCGCTGGCAAACGGTACTCGCGCCAAACACAATTGTAGAAAACGTACACCTGCTCCCGGCCGGGCACTGGATGCTGCTCAGCAGCAGCGGCATGAAGCAGGAAGCATGGTGGACACTGCCGGGCAATTTCAGAAAAGAAGTGGCCGCACAACCCCTTCCCGAAATACATAAAGAAATACGCCGCCTGCTGCGCGAAGCCGTTGAGCGCAGGCTTGTAGCCGATGTGCCTTTCGGTGCTTTTCTCTCCGGCGGCATCGACTCATCGGCAATCGTTGCCTTGATGAGCGAAGTTTCATCGGCACCGGTGAATACCTTTTCAGTCACATTCGATGAGTCGGAATTCAGCGAAGCGAAGTATGCGAAAATGGTGGCTGATAAATACGGCACCCGGCACCATGAAATCCGTTTACGGCCTGATGATTTTCTGCACGACCTGCCCGCAGCGGTTGCAGCAATGGATCATCCGGGCGGCGATGGACCAAACACATGGGTAGTTTCCAAAGCCACCAAAGCGGCCGGAATCACCATGGCGCTTACCGGACTTGGTGGCGACGAGTTGTTTGCAGGCTATTCGGTATTTACACGCATGGCCGAACTTGAAGGCAAAGCCTGGCTCAATCAGATTCCGCGCCCGCTACGCAGTATGGGCGGACGTATGCTTGAACTGCTGCGCCCGGGCGTGGCCTCATCAAAAACAGCCGAAGTACTTCGTTTGCCAAAAATAAATTTTGAATCCGCATACCCGCTTTCACGGCTGCTTTTATTGCCCGGACAACTGAAGCAAATTGGTGGCAATGCATTTCCGGTGAATGATGTGTTTAAGGCACATACACAACTGCTCAAGGAGTTTGCAGGGAATGACTATTTGCTCAGCCGTATTTCCATTGCCGAAATGAGCACGTACATGCAACATGTGTTGCTGCGCGACAGCGACCAGATGAGCATGGCTCACGGGCTTGAACTGCGTGTGCCGTTTATGGATTACACGCTTGTAGAATATGCACTCTCCATTCCCGATAACTACAAATATCCGCACACACCAAAAAAACTGCTGGTAGATGCATTGGGCGACCTGCTTCCGCGCGAAATTATTGACCGGCCTAAAATGGGTTTTACATTACCGTGGGAACAATGGATGAAAAATGAGTTATCGTCATTTTGTGAAACCAATTTATTCGAGTTGACCGACGATCAATATGATTGGGGATTTTCGCAGAAAGGATTAAAAAAAATATGGCGTCAGTTCAAGGACGGTGATCCGAATGTAAGCTGGTCGCGTATCTGGCCACTGGTTGTTTTAGGGCACTGGCTAAAGAAAAATAATGTGTCGCTATGAGGCCTGTACGCGTATTGCTGTTTATCGACTGGTATCGTCCGGGCTACAAAGCCGGCGGGCCGGTGCAGTCGTGCGCCAATCTGGTGGAGCAGCTGCAGAGCGATGATATTCAGTTTCGGATTGTAACCCGGATTACGGATTACTGCGAAACAAAACCGTATGAAGGTATAAATGCAAATGAATGGACCACACGTGCCGACGGCTCGCAGGTAATTTATTTGCACGAAAACGAACTGAATCGGGAAACACTGAGCCGAATCATTTCCGAAACAGAATTTGATGTGGCTTATGTGAATGGAATTTACTCGCGCTGGTTTTCGATAGAACCGGCTCGTTTGTGCCGCAAGCTAAAACCGGCTGCACGCATTTTGGTGGCAGCCCGGGGCATGCTGGCCCCTTCGGCAATGGCAATAAAACCTTTCAAGAAAAAACTCTTTCTGCGTATTGCAAAAATTACCCGACTCTATGAGAATGTAACTTTTCATGCAACTGGCGCACACGAAAGAGAACATATCCGTGCAGCCCTTGGCGATGTAGCTGTTATGGAAGCAGGCAATTTACCTGCTCGTGTACAGATTACAACTGCTTCACGAAAAAAAACACCCGGGCACATTAATCTTATCTGCGTGGCTCGTATTGCACCGGAAAAGAATATTGATTATGCATTGCGAATACTTGCTGACGTAAAAAGTGAAGTAAACTTTGATATTTACGGCCCCGTGTATAATGAGGAATACGCGCAGAAATGCAAACAGATTGCCTCTTCCCTGCCCGCTCATATTCACGTTCGGTTTCATGGGCCTGTGGAGCCTGATGCGCTGCCGGAAAAATTTGCATTGGCACATGCTTTACTTCTGCCCACGCGCGGCGAAAATTTCGGGCATGTGATTTTACAGGCTTTTCAAAGTGGCTGTCCGGTAATTATTTCTGATCAGACACCGTGGCGCAATTTGCAAACGCAGCACGCGGGTTTTGATTTGCCGCTCCAATCGGCAGAGGGGTTTGCAAACGCGGTGGATGCGTTGGCTGCTTTGGATGAGAAAGCGTTTGAAGATTATAGCAATTCGGCGTTTGCGTTGGGAAGAAAATACGCAGAGGCTGATGAGCTGATTGAGGAAAACAGGAAACTGTTTTTATAGGTATCTCCAGCCTTAAGGCCGGTTTTGGCCGAAGAAATTCAGAATGGCTTTTTCTGAAATATGAAAGCCATCAATAAAATCCGTTTCGTTTAGTTGCCAAAAAGGACTATCTGGCACAAAGCATCCCATTACAGATACATTACTGTTTCGCATTTCACTTAACAGTTGATTAAGCTGCATGTTAACCTGTTTAATATTCTCCACCCTTTTATCGTTCTTGTTTTGCGAAAAGAGATTGGGATGAAAAGGGGTTAGGGTGATTATTTTGTGCGATTTCCCAAACGAATTGGCAATAAACAGAACATAGTCTTTCAGTACAGTTTTGTTAATCGCATCAAAACGCTTCATCTGATACATTTCTTTACAAAACTGGTCAATGCGTTTCTTTCTCGCCGTCGGGTCGAGTACTTTTTGTTTGATGCTCCCATCCGGGAAACGAATAAAATTGCCCGGTGTGTTTATTTCATCTGAATTAGCCGGATAGTAATTGGTAATTGATGAACTTCTTAAACTGCGGAGATCATCTTTGCTGTAATCGAGTGTAAGAATATCCAGCAATGCAGATTTTACCCGATACGAAGTTTCAAATTGTCTGAATCGTTCATCTGTTCCATCCAGAATATACCACGGGTTGAAATCGAAAATTACCGTGTCGCAGGTTATATCATTCTCCTGAATGAGCCGGGTAATGTATTTCAAGTCAGCGAATGTAGCGCCGGATACACCAGTATTTAACGCATTGGCAAAACCGGTATGTGCGCCAAACTGCATCACTCGCGAAGAACCAATAATAAGGTTCTGAAAATGTTTGCCTTTGTTTTTAAGTATTAACTGATATACAGCCCGCCTTTCTTCACAAACGTCATGCTTCATTACCAACGGCGAAGAGGTATATTTATCCACAAATATTTTGGCCGTGTAATCGGTAAGCGTGTTTTTCTTTGAGAAAAAATAAAGCATTGCCGAAACCGCCCATATAATACAGACAAGCGACGCAATTTTTCGTATAAATGTTTTCATCATCAGAATTGAAAATAAATGAATGATGAATTTTCGGAGAAATTAAGCAGTACCAGCAAAGCCATTACAACATACAGCACATTACGCACCCACTTATTAGCCGGATAGCGTAGCACGCGTTCATTACGGCGCAGCATCCAGTCGGCAACAAGAAGCGGAATGATGAGCAGCATGGTTTCCCAGCCGCGCGGCAGACTAAAGAATGCCGAGGGATGCTGAATTAAATCGGTAATGGTTTTGCGGCAGTAGCCGTATGCCGCCCCAAGACTTTCGGCACGGAAAAATACCCATGCAAAAGTTACAAAGGCAAACGTGGAAAGCATTTGCCACAATTCACGTAGTGTGGGCAAAGCGTTGTCCTGTGCCACCACATCGGTAGTATGCTTCCTGTTTCTGTTTGCAAGCAGCAGTGGTAAAAAAGCGAGTGCGTGAATAAAGCCCCAGGCAATAAAGTTCCAGCTTGCGCCGTGCCAGAAACCACTTACAAGAAATATCACAAAGGTATTTCGCACCGCTTTCAGCTTACCACTTTTCGAGCCTCCGAGCGGGATGTAGAGATAATCGCGGAACCATGAGGATAGCGAAATATGCCAGCGCCGCCAGAACTCGGCAATATCGCGTGAGAAGTACGGGAAGCGGAAATTGCTTAACAATTCAAAACCAAAGAGCTTGGCCGTACCCAGCGCAATGTCGGAATAACCGCTAAAATCGCAGTAAATCTGAAAGCTGAATGCCAATGCACCGGTGATAAGCGAGATTGAATGGAGCTGGCTGTAATGGCCAAATGCGTAATCGGCTACCTGTGAAAGATTATCGGCTATGACCACTTTTTTAAACATGCCCCAGAGTATAAGCCTGCATCCCTCCACAGTCTGCAAATAGCTGAATTTCCTGGCCTTTTGAACCTGAGGCAGTAAATGATTTGCGCGCTCAATGGGGCCGGCCACAAGCAGCGGAAAGAAACTCACAAACACCGCATAATCCACAAAATTCCTGACCGGCTGTTGTTTACCACGGTAAATATCAAATACGTATGACATACCGTGGAACGTATAAAATGAAATGCCTACCGGCAATGCCACACTCAGGAATACAGGACTTACATGTATCCCGATCAGTTCAAATCCCTGCTGAAACTGCTCAGCAAAAAAGTTATAATATTTAAATATCCCCAGAATGCCGAGGTTATTTACAATACTGAGCCAGAGAAAGAATTTCGATCGTTTCCGGTTTTCCGAAGCCACGCCAAAACCATAGGCATAATCGAGCAGCGTACTTAAAGCCAGCAGGCCCATAAAAGCCCAGCTCCACCAGCCGTAAAAGAAATAACTGGCAAGCAGAATGAGTATATTCTGCGCTTTCAGCGATTTGCCGAATGCAAGCCAGTAAAGCAAAAATACCAGCGGAAGGAAAAGAAGAAATTCGTAGGAATTGAACAGCACGGGAAACGGCGATTAAATTATTCTTCTTTCCTGATTTTCCATGTCAGCGGCACAAAAATCTGACCGGCACGCTGCGCTCTGGCTGATTCATTGTCGGCCAGCGTGAACGTGAGTATATCTTTTGCGTGAAAAAAACGGCCGTTATCGTAGTTAATTAGTCCTAAAGTAATGGTATAGGTACCGGGCACCAGCAGCGGGTTGGGAATTTGTATGCTTCCGTTATATGTGCCCGGTTCGCTGGGCTGCAACGCTTCGGGATCATCGCGGCGATCAGACAGGAATACTATTTCGCCGGCAGCTGTTTTGATTACCATGGTCATGTGAATGCTGCGGATATGCGTGTTTAAACGCAGCGTATAATTTACCCCGAAGGGCTGACCAAGATTGATGTTGCGGTCGGCAGTGCCGGTAATTAAATCTACAAGCTGTGCCGAAATAATCTGACAGTCGGCCGAGGGATCGTGTGCAAAGGCGGCTTCGGCTTTTAAAGCTTCGGAGTTGAGTACTTCGTAAAGTCTGACCGCTTCGGCAGCCGTGCCGTCGAACGCCATTTTGCCCGATCGCAGTACAATGCCGCGTGTACAGAGGCGGTTAATGGCATTCATGTTGTGGCTTACGAACAAAATAGTGCGGCCCTGATTTTCGGCCACATCCTGCATTTTGCCGAGGCATTTGCGCTGAAATTCAGCATCACCCACGGCCAGTACTTCATCCACCACCAGCACTTCTGGCTCAAGGTGTGCGGCCACGGCAAAGCCCAGCCGCACTTTCATGCCCGACGAATAGCGTTTTATCGGCGTATCCACATACTTGGCCACGCCGGCAAACTCTACAATTTCATCAAAATGTTTCTGCACCTCCGACTTTTGCATGCCCAGGATGGTGCCGTTGAGAAAAATGTTTTCACGGCCTGTAAGATCGGGATGAAAGCCGGTGCCTACTTCAAGCAGACTTGCCAGACGGCCGCGTATGCGTATTTCGCCCTCGCTGGGCTGGGTAACGCGCGAAAGCAGTTTAAGCAGTGTGGATTTACCGGCACCATTTCCGCCAATAATGCCCAGCACCTCGCCCTGCGCTACGGAAAACGAAATATCGCTGAGGGCATTTACATATTGTCCGCCAGCTTCGGTACGGTTGTTCTCTACGCCCACCTGCTTATACGGATCTTCCTTCCCCCTGATGCGGGCCACCCAGCGATTCAAATCATGCGTAAGCGTGCCTGTGCCGATTACGCCCAGGCGATAGGTTTTGGATACGTGTGCTACTTCAATTACGTTTCTCATAAGCCTTACACCGTATCCATAAATGATTTTTCCACACGGTTAAACACCGCAATACCCGCCACTAGCAATACAAGAGTAAACACAACCGTGTAAATCACTTGCCAAAGTTCGGGAGCTCCCGTATTGAAAAAAGCGTGACGAAACAACTGCACAACTGAAGTCATGGGATTTAGCATTACAGCTGTTTTAAACATGCCTTCCTTCATTTCGGCGAGGGAAATTACCACCGGTGTGGTAAACATGAGCAGCTGTGTGCCAAATGCAATAAGAAACTGTAAATCGCGGTATTTGGTGGTCATGGCCGAAATAAGAATACCCGCCCCAAGACCAAGCCCGGCCATAAAAATGAGCAGAAACGGCAGCAGTAAAATGGCCGATGTAATTTTCAGTTCCATATCGCGGAAAATCACATAATAGGCAAACACGGCAGCCAGAAGCAGCAACTGTACGCCAAAGCGCAGCATATTGGATAACACCACCGAAACCGGCACTACCAGACGCGGAAAATACACCTTGCCAAACAAATTGGCATTGGCTACAAACGTATTTGATGTTTTTAGCAGGCACTCAGAAAAATACATCCAGCTGAGTTGTCCCGACATGTAAAACAGAATGGGCGGAATACCATCGGTTTTAAGTCCGGCCAAACGGGTAAACAGCACATAATACATTACAGAAGCCAGCACGGGCTGAATAAAAAACCAGAGCGGCCCAAGAATGGTTTGTTTGTAAACCGATACAAAATCACGACGTACAAAAAGCAGAATCAGGTCGCGGTAGTTCCAGATATCGCCCAAACGAAGTTGAAACGCCCCGCGGCCCGGCTTGATTACAAGCGTCCACGGTTCCTGGGTATTGTCAGACTGGTTAGCGTTGTTGTTCATCTCCGCGCTTACTTTTTCCTGTCGTTCGGATCATCACCGTAATTCACATAATCGCCGTAAGCGCCGGCATTGCCATAGCCTGAGCCATACATACCATAGCCGTAACGGTATCGATAACCATAGCGGGTGTAGTAGCGCCCTTTGCGACGTTTTACGCCATTTACAATAATGCAGAAGTTTTTAATAAGCGGATTCCTGCTCAGTTCTTTCGCCACATTTAAGCCTGAGCGGTAGGGCAACTGACAATTGAGCACAAACAAGGTTACATCGGCCTCCTTCATAAGCACCTGTGCATCGGAAATAATACCTACAGGTGGTGTATCAACAATGATAAACTCATAGTGCTGGCGGCAGTATTCCAGAATTTCCGACATTTTCTTTGTGACAAGAAGTTCTGAAGGATTGGGCGGAAGCGGACCGGAAAGCAGTACATCAAGTCCGTCAATTGTAGAGGGTGTAATGGCTTCGGCAATAGTGTGTTTACCAATCATAATGGTACTGATTCCCATTACGGGTTCCATTTTGAGCGCCTTCTGTACACGGGGTTTATGCAGATCAAGCTCAAGGATAATCACTTTTCGCTCGCTGCGGGCCAGCATGGCGGCAAGGTTTACCGAACAAAACGTTTTACCCTCACCCGGATTGGTAGAAGACACTACAATAATCTGGCTGGGCTTGTTCTCACTGTTGAGATACTGAAGATTGGTGCGAATACTTCTGAACGACTCGGCCAGCCATGATTTGGGGTCATGCTCTACCACTATTTCAAGTTCCTTGTTCGAAGTATAAAGTCCTACTTCACCCAGTATAGTTATATCCGTGCGCTCTTTCAGTTCGGTCGAAGAGCCGATTTTTTCGAAGAAGAAAATACGCAGCAGCGAAAGCAGCACGGCCACAACAAGCCCCACTCCAATAAATATAAGCAGGATCTTTTCCCGCTTCGGGCTCATCAGTCCGCCCGATTGTGCGGATTCAATAATGCGGGCATCTGATACGATACTTGCGCGGGCAATAATGGTGTTGGCACGTTTCTGAAGCAGGAAGAGGTAAAGTTCTTCGTTTACTTTCTGCTTACGCAGAATATTGGTGAGTCCGCGCTGTTTGTAAGGTAATTCCTGAATGGAAGATGTGTATTTTCCGATCTGACTGTTTATCTCCTTGATGCTTTCGTTGATGGCTACACGTGAGTTACCAATGTACACCAGCAGGCTTTTTTTAAGGGCATCAACCTGTTGAAGCATTTGCTTGATATTGAAATTGCTTTCAGTTGATGTGGTGCGAAGTTGCTTAAGTTCGATCTGAAGGCCATACAGCTTTTCCACACTTTTCTGCATAAAAGCATCATCATTGAGCACATAGGCCGAAGGCGGAAGGAAATCAGGATCGCGGTCTTCGATAATATAGCTTTCGAGGTCGTTGAGCGATTCAAGCTGAAGCTGAAGAATGCGTTTGCGGGTATCAAAATCAACCATCTGCCCGAAATACAGCTCCCCTTCCCGTTCGAGATTGTAGATGGTGTTTTTCTCCCGGTAATTCTGCATGGTATCCTCAATTGTATTCAGGAAACCAGTTACTTCTTCCATCTGCCGGTCAATATAAACCAGCGTATTGAGGTTGATGTTTTCGCGTTGTTCTTTGGTGTTGTTGATGTAGGTGGCGGCCAGTGTATCCAGGAAAATTATAGCGCGTTTGGGCACTACATCGGCCACGGTAAGCTGCAGAATATTGGTGTATTCGGGCGAAGTAACCGTGAGGCCGCGCTGATATTGACGAACAAGGTTGGGTTTATCGTGAATCTGAATCAGGTAATTACTGGTAATGTAATCGGCAGAACGCAGGGAGTTAAACTTCCCCGTTTTGATTATTTTCAGTCGCAAATCCGCCTCAACCAGTTCCTTGCCAAAATATCCGCTTACTTTTTTCTCCGTTTCACCTATTTTGTAAATCATCTGATAGGTTTGCGGCCCCGTAATTTTGAACTGAATTTTTTGTTCGTACAACTTGCGGTTCAGATTCACCACATCCACCCGGAATGGGGCTCCCTGAAACATTTCCTCGGTACGCAAACGACCAACTATGTAATAGGAAATATCAAAATTGAGCTTTTCAATGGCCTTCAGAATAAGGTCGTACGAGGAAATAACCCGTTTTTCGTTTGAAATATCCACAAACGTGCGCATGGTTCCGCCGTATGGACTGGCATTGTCGCTGATAACGCTTCCCGGCGTGTAGGATTCATTGATACGAACCTGAAGCTGCATTTTAGCCGAATACACCGGCGTGATGCGATAGATATAAACCTCGCCCGCAAAAAATGCAATTAATGGAAACAAGGCAAGAATTAACCAGTTCTTGCGAATAATTGACCAAAGTCGTTGCAGATCGCGCTGTGAAACAAGTTGCTGGTCGGAGGCCATGAATTGAATTTAGTTGCAAGTATAGGCAGTTTCTCTCATTCCTGACAGGGAGCCGGGCAATTGTTTTTCGTGTGCATTACCCTGTACAAGGTGGATATGGCTCAATTTTATCTGTGCTTTTTACAGAGGAGCCAACTTACAGGCAGCTATCCGTTAACGGATAAGATTGAAATCCGCCGGGGAGCCGGAAACGTATGTTTAACAACTAATTCCGGTCTTGAGCTAACTTACAGATAATCTGCCTGATACGCTGTATAGTAGTTTATAAGGAATGTTAGTAAGTTTAGTATCTTTGATTCCAAATTGTGCGTATAAAGCACGTTACCCAAATATTCCGGTAAATGAAACGTTTTTACCCTGCTCTTTTACTTGTTTTTGCAATGACCTCTGCAATGCAAGCGGCCACATTTACTTCTGCATCTGCCTCTGGGGTGTGGAGTAATCCATTACACTGGACGGTTTCCGGCAGTGATGCCGACGGTATTCCGGATAGTGATGATGATGTAATTATTGCTGCCGGCACCTTTATGGATGTGGATATTCAAATTACCGATTTCCGTTCCATGAATGTAAATCCGGGTGGTACGCTTGATGTGGCGGGCCGTCAGCTCCGTATTCGCGGAGGGAGTTTTACGCAGGATGGAAATATGCCGGGCACTTGTACCTTGTATTTCTTTGGGCCGGGCGGAACCATTTCGGGCAATTTCAATAACAGTGGTAACTGGTATTTTTACATCAATTCAAACTATACCATTGCGGCCTCTTGTGTGGTGAACAAAACCACCAACTATATTTATTTGCTTAACAATGCCATTGTAAACAATTTTGGCACGGTGCGCCTGAACAGTGGCACCATTTCTTTCGGCCCCACAGCCCTCTGGCGAAACCGCGCCAATAGCAGCCTGCGTGTAACCCGCAATTTTACAGGCAATCCTAATTTAGAAGCCCACGAAACAGGTAATACAGTAGAGTTTTTCGGCTCTCAATCCACTCTTATTGATAATCTTCCGCTCGGTTATTTTAACCTTTCGCTGCGCAACAACCCGAAAACGCTTGAAGCCGGCACCACTTTTCTTGTAGCCGGCAATTTAACACTGAGTACAATGACCAGCTGCAATGCCAACAACAACAGTATTGTGCTGGGTGGCAACTGGGATAATCAGGCTAATGTAAATGTGACGAACCTTCCGCTCATTACGTTTAACAGCACTGATGCTCAAAGCATTCGTCGTACCACTTTGGCCGAATTGTTTAACGACGTAATCATTGATTCACAGGATTCGCTTAACCTGCTGAGTGATGTGCGCGTAAACGGCACCACAACGCTGAACAGCGGTTTGCTTAATCCGGGCAACTTTAATTACCGGCAGCGTGGCGCAAACTGGAATGGTGAGGGCGGTTCTGTAAGTATGAACGGACGGATTATTTTCGACGGCACCGTAGCGCAAACCATTGGAGGCAGTTTCTTCACCAACTTTGGTAATCTCGAAATTAACAACACCGCTGGTGTAAACAACGCGGCAAACAACCGCATTCGCGGCACGCTATTCCTCACCGCCGGTACATTCAGTGCCAGTTCAAACGATTTTATGTTTGTGTCTGATGCCAGCGGCACTGCACGTGTGGATGAACTGCTTGTCGGTGGCGGCAATGTAAACGGTAACCGCTTTATCTGCCAGCGTTTTATTGGTGTTTCGGCTCCTTCCACTACAACACCCTACTGGTCTTATTTCTCTAGTCCGGTGCTGGCCTCTACCGTGCTCGACTGGGACAATGAAATGTATATGAGCGGTGTAGGCGGAGCCGATGGAAATGCATGCTGCCCCATTTTCCGCTCAGTACGCCGTTATTCAGGGTCTGTGTTCACCAACGTAACCTCTGTAAGTACCGCACTCGGCATTACACAAGGCTTTCAGGTGTGGACAGCAGATAATATGACTTCCTTCACCGGGCTTTTGTTTGATACCCGTGGCACGCTAACCACCGGAAACCGTACAGCCACTGTCCCCACCGGATTTACACTCATCGGTAATCCGTACATGTCTCAGATCCAGTGGTCGTCACTCACCCGCACCAACGTTAATAACTTTTTCTACATCCTTGATGAGTCGATTTCCAACTACGCTACGTGGAACGGTGCTACAAACACCGGCACCGCCAAACTGGCCGCTTCGGGCGGAGTAATTAATTCGTCGCAGGGCTTTTTGGTGCAGGCTACCGCCGCAGGCAGTGTAGGTTTTACCGAATCAGCCAAAACCAGTGGTACAGCCACCTTTGTGCGTCAGGCTGCCGATAATGCCCTGCTCCGCCTTCAGCTGCGCCGTACCGACGGGCAGCCCATCGGGGCCGAAAACGTAATTACTTTTGATGCTGCCGCTGCTGACGGTCAGGACGAAACAGATATTCCGGCACTGCTTGCGCCCAATGAAAATGCACCCTACATGCGCACACTTACCGGCTCAGGGAATGAGCTGTTTTTTGATAACCGCAGCATTTCTGCCGCTTCACACAGCGTGCCGGTAAACATTACCCCGGGCATGGCTGGCGATTTTCAGCTTAAGTTTGGCAATATCGACCAGTTTAATGCCTACTCCTGTGTGTTTCTGGAAGACCTTCAGACCGGTCGCATGCTGAATGTGCGCCGCAACGAAACCATCACGCTGCATGCCGGAAACGGAGTGGATGAACTGCGCTATGTACTCCATTTCGATCAGGAAGAGCCTGCTACTGCCGGTTTCTCCTACTGCCGTTTTGAAGACCTTAATGCTTCTGCCGCTTCGGCTACAATTCCTGTAACCGCCATTGGCACACCCGACGGCATGCTGCTTAATTTTGGTTTTGCAGAAACCACACCTGTAATTGTTACAGTGTACAACCTGCTTGGTCAGGAAATACTGCGCGAGCAATACAACGTAAGCAGCGAACAGGTGAAACTTCCGCTCCTTAACGATGCCAGAGGGGTGTACATACTTCGTGTGCAGGCAGGTGAAAATGAGGTGTCACAAAAAATAAGCTATTAACACGCGGGCTGCTTTAACCTGCCATAGATAATTCGCATGAACCGTACCGGTAAATTTTTATTGCTCCTTACCCTCTTCTGTATTCCTGCAGGCGCTCTGCTCCTGCACGGTCAGCCGCCCCCGCCCCCGCCGCCAAACGGTCCGCCCTGCTGGCCCCCGCCATGCATTCCGGTTGATGGCGGCATTATTGCTGCCGTGGGTGCCGCTGCCCTGTTTGGCGGTAAAAAACTTATTCAGCGCGTTAAGTCGAAAACCGCATGATGAACCCGGCAGGTCGAAAACTCGCCCGATTTCTGCTCATCTTCTTCGCTATTTACTTCGGCTGGACAATCCTTTACGACCAGCTTATAAACCCATGGGGGAAACTGGATACGGTTGTCATCAATGCCTCCTCCTCAATGTCAATATGGTTTCTTAAACTGCTAGGATACAGTACTTTTATTGGCCCCAGCGAAACAATCCGTACAATAGGAATTGACGGCACACACGGGCTCTGGATTGGTGATCCGTGCAACGGCATTGCGCTCTTTGCACTCTTTACCAGTTTCATTATTGCATTTCCCGGAAAAATAAAACACAAACTCTGGTTTGTTCCCGCAGGCATTCTGTTTATCCATTTCATGAATGTCATTCGCATCACTGCCCTTTGCATTATTGTGCTTTACCGTCCCGACTGGCTCATGTTCAACCATACTTACCTGTTTCAAATAATCATGTACCTGATTATTTTCGGTTTATGGTGGTTATGGATTAAACGCTTCAATACAAAATCAGAAGCGCAATGAACAAAACCGCGAGACAGTTACTGGTAATTACACTGGTACTTGCGTATGTGGCGCTGGGCTTTTTTCGTGAATTTGTCTTCCTGAACATCAACGAACAGATGCGCGTGGCCTATTACAATTCGCCCGACTCGCACCTCTCGCCTGCTCTTTCCTTTCTCGAAAATTACGGTTACAACACCTTGTATTACCTCAAGTGGCCGCTAACTTTTTTGTTTGCCGCAGTGTTTTGCATACTGGCTGTGTTTGTAATCCGCATTGGCTTTGCTTCCGCGCAGTACACGCGACTTGTAATACTTTCGTTTGCAGGTGTATTCTTTCTCGGAGCGATGTTGTTTCTGGCCGGATGGTTGTTTAACAGCAATGCAACCGTGTATGATCTTTCCCGCTTTCTGGCCGGTCTGGTGGAAAGCCCGGTGCTGCTGCTTATGCTTGGCGGCGGAATTCTATACTGGCGGCAAAGCCGGAATAATTAACAGCCTACATAAAGTCGGGCGGAGCCGAGACTTTGTTACATTTGTTGCGCCTGTGTAGAGGCGAAAAACTATGAAAAAAGATACCGCTATTTTCAAGCTGATTCAGCAGGAACACCTCCGTCAGTTGCACGGAATTGAGCTTATTGCTTCCGAAAATTTTGTAAGTGAGCAGGTCATGCAGGCCATGGGCTCTGTGCTCACAAATAAATATGCCGAGGGACTTCCCGGCAAACGCTACTACGGAGGATGCGAAATAGTGGATCAGTCGGAACAGCTGGCTATCGACCGTATCAAATCGCTGTTTAATGCGGAATGGGCCAACGTGCAGCCTCACAGCGGCGCGCAGGCCAACGCGGCTGTTATGCTGGCCTGCCTCAAACCTGGCGATACCATTCTGGGCTTTGATCTTTCACATGGCGGACACCTCACACACGGTTCGCCGGTAAATTTTTCGGGTAAGCTCTACCGCGCTACATTTTATGGTGTGGAGCAGGAAACCGGCGTAATTAATTACGACAAGGTGGCCGCCACAGCCAAAAAGGAAAAGCCCAAAATGATTATCTGCGGTGCTTCGGCCTACTCGCGCGATTGGGATTATGCCCGCCTGCGCAAAATTGCCGACAGCGTAGGTGCGCTGCTGCTTGCTGATATTTCGCATCCGGCCGGGCTCATTGCCCGCGGCATTCTCAATGATCCGCTTCCGCACTGTCATATTGTAACCACTACCACACACAAAACCCTGCGCGGCCCGCGTGGCGGCCTTATTCTCATGGGCAAGGATTTCGATAATCCCTGGGGAATAAAAACGCCGAAAGGTGAAATCCGCAGCATGTCATCATTGCTTGATGCCGCTGTTTTCCCCGGCACACAAGGCGGCCCGCTTGAACACGTGATTGCCGCCAAAGCCGTGGCTTTTCACGAAGCACTTACCGACAGCTTCCTGCGCTATGCGGTGCAGGTGGTGAAAAACGCCAACGTAATGGCCGGCGAGTTTATGAACCGTGGCTATCATGTAATTTCCGGCGGAACAGATAACCACTGCATGCTCATTGATCTGCGCTCGAAAAACATTAACGGCAAACAGGCCGAAAACGCATTGGTACGTGCTGATATTACGGTGAACAAAAACATGGTTCCGTTTGATGACAAATCGCCGTTTGTGACTTCGGGCATCCGCATAGGCACACCCGCCATGACCACCCGCGGACTTAAAGAGCGCGATATGCTTGCCATTGTGGAACTGGTTGATACCGTGCTGATGAATCACGAAAACGACAAGAAAATTGCCACTGTGAAGAAACAGGTAAACAAAATGATGAAAGATTACGAATTGTTTGCCTGGTAATTACCCAATTCCTGCCTTATAAAAGAAGCCCGATGCAAAACTGCATCGGGCTTCTTCCTTATTACACATATTTGTTTACTGCTTCACAATGCGGTGTGTACTCATTCCGTCTGCTGTTACTACCTGCAGGTTGTAAATGCCCTGCGGAAGTGTATTCAGATCAATTTGCAGTGAATTTGCCGTTGTGGCGGGAACTGCAAGAACAATGCGGCCGGTGAGATCGGTTAATTCAATCCGGTTCACACGGTAATCTTCATTCCAGCGGATGTTCACAGTGGTGCTGGCAGGATTGGGGTAAATGTGTACACCTCCGGCATTGCTGTTTTCGGTAATACCCACACAGGCACTTACCACGAGCAGGTCTGATGCGTTGGCCGTACACTGGTTGTTATCCGTATAGGTATAAACCAGCGTATGTGTGCCCAAACCAGCCGAAAGCGGCGAGAATATGTTTGCGCCTACACCGGGGCCGCTCCAGCTGCCGCCGGCAGGACTGCCGCCCTGAATGGTAAACGATGCATCATCAATACAAACGCTGGCCTGCGGTACAGCAGCGGTTACTACCGGAAGCTGATTAACCGTTATGGTTACAAGGCCGGTATCGGAGCAATTGGTTACTGTATTGGTGCCGGTAACCGTGTAGGTTGTAGTTGCAGAAGGAGTTACCACTTCGGTAATTTGTGTGCCGCCGGTTGACCAGAGCCAGCTGTTGGCTCCTGCGCCGGTAAGTGTTACGCTGGCACCAGCGCAAACCACACTCTGACTGGCCGTTGCAGTAACAGAAGGCGGAATGTTTACGCCGATTGAAATGGAATCGCTGCCGGTGCAGCCATCGGGGGTGGTTACGGTTACGGCATACACCGTGGGAACTGAAGGCGAAATGTTGATTGTGGAAGTGCTGTCGCCGGTATTCCAGAGGTAGAAACTGCCGCCGCTGGCGGTAATGCTGCCGGTGCTGCCAAGACAAATATCACTGTTGCTGGGGGTGAGTACAATTACCGGCAGCGGGTTTACGGTTGTCATAATTGAATCCACACTGCTGCAACCGGTTAACGTGTCGGTGCCGGTAACCGTTGTATAGCCTGTGGCTACAGCGGCAAACATTTCCATTGCAGCATTGCCTCCGGTTGACCAGTTGTAAGCTGTTGCGCCGCTGGCGGTGAGCATTACGGTATCACCCGCACAAACAACAGAATCGGCTGAAGCAACGCTGATTACGGGCAGCATATTTACGGTAAGGTTTATAGTATCTGAATTTGAACAGTTGTTGGCATCCGTACCAATAACCACATAACTGCCGCTTGCAGACTGAGTAGCTGTAAAAGGCACGTTATCCGAAATACCCACAGGGCCGCTCCAGCTGTACGATACCGCACCATTGCCGGCTAATGTAACCTGTGCGCCTTCACATACAGCTAATGCGGGTGTAGCTGCCACGGTTACTGTCGGAAGCGGGTTAACCACAAACGTTACCGGAAGACGGGAGGCACTGGGACAAAGGCTGGGAAAAGTAATCACAACCTGACCGTTACCGGCACGCACATCAGGAGTGGTAGAGCCATTCACAAGCGTACCATAGAAACTTGAGCCACCTGCACCCGACTGTCCGGTAAAGTTACCGGAATAGGTGCCGGTTGTGCCGGTTAATCCGCCACCGGAAGCACCTACTGATGCGGTATTATTACCCGCCTGGTTGCTGGTGAGTTCAACACCACCGTTACCACCCACGCCCAGCACGCCGGGCTGACCATTGTTTCCGGGGGCTGCAGTAGCGAATGAAGAAACACCGCCCGCACCGCCGGCAGCTTGCGAACCACCCGTGGGGTTTGCGCCAGGAGTAGCACCCGGCCATGCCGCACCGCCACCGCCGCCGTAATATCCGCCGCCGCCGCCGCCGCCGTTTCCACGACCACAGCCA
>JADBYT010000040.1 GCA_020402865.1 Bacteroidota bacterium
CCCAGCCGCAGCGAATACAACCAGCGGCAGCAGCAACACAGCCACCGGACTTAGCGCAGGTACATATGTGTGTACAATTACAGATCTGAATGGTTGTACTTCTACGCGCACCGTAACCATTACCCAACCGCCTGCACTCACGGTAAGTACATCATCGGTGGCGAGTACGTGTGGTAACAACAACGGTTCTGTTTCGGTAACAGCAACAGGCGGAGCTGGCGGATTTACTTATTTGTGGACACCCGGCAGCTTCACTACATCAACAGTAAATAGTCTGGGGGCAGGTACATATAATGTTACCGTTACTGATGCCAATGGTTGTATAGCCACCGCATCGGCTACAGTAAACAATTCCAGTTCAATTGCAGCCACCAACTCAGTAACCAATGTATTGTGCAATGGTGCATCAACCGGATCGGCCACAGTTACCGTTACAGGAAATAACGGTACAGTTACCTATAGCTGGTCGCCCAACGTGAGCACCACAAATACCGCCACCGGTCTGTCCGCAGGTACTTATGTGGTAACTGCTACCGATGCAATGGGTTGTATTGCTACCACTACTGTGATTATTACACAGCCGTCGGCTTTAAGTACTGCATCCACACAGGTAAATGTGCTTTGCAATGGCGGCAATACTGGTAGTGCTACGGTTACTGCCAGCGGTGGTACTCCGGGTTATACGTTTTCTTGGAGTCCCGCTGTGGCGAATACAACCAGTGGAAGCAGCAATACGGCCACTGGCCTTGTCGCCGGCACTTATGTATGCACAGTCACTGATCTGAACGGGTGTATCATTACACGCACCATTACGATTACTCAGCCTCCCGCACTTTCCAGTACGGCTGCACAGGTAAATGTATTGTGTAATGGCGGGAATTCGGGTTCCGCCACCATTACTGCCAGCGGTGGCACACCCGGCTATACCTTTTCGTGGAGCCCTGCTGCAGCGAATACAACCAGCGGCAGCAGCAACACGGCCACCGGACTTAGTGCAGGTACGTATGTATGTACAATTACAGATCTGAATGGTTGTACCTCTACGCGCACCGTAACCATTACACAACCGCCCGCACTCACCAACACATTTACACAGGTAAACGTATTGTGTAATGGCGGCAACACCGGCAGCGCCACAGTTACAGCAAACGGCGGTACACCGGGCTATACGTTTGCCTGGAGTCCCGCTGTGGCCAACAGTACCAGCGGCAGCAGTAACACGGCCACCGGCCTTAGCGCTGGTACGTATGTATGTACCATCACTGATTTGAACGGCTGTACATCTGCAAGTACAATAACCATCACACAGCCGCCTGCACTCACCAACACATTTACACAAGTAAACGTATTATGTAACGGTGGCAATACCGGCAGTGCCACGGTAACGGCCAGCGGAGGTACACCCGGCTACACATTCTCGTGGAGTCCTGCTGCGGCAAACAGTACCAGTGGCAGCAGCAATACAGCCACAGGATTAAGTGCGGGCACTTATGTGTGCACAGTTACTGATTTGAATGGCTGTACATCCACACGCACTGTAACCATTACGCAACCGCCTGCGCTTACTGCCACTTCAACGGTAGTAAATACAACCTGTAATACGAATGCAAACGGAACGGCCACGATTACTGCAGCCGGCGGCACTCCGGGTTATTCCTTCTCGTGGAGCCCGGCAGCAGCTAATACTAGCAGCGGCAACAGCAATACCGCCACCGGCCTTGCCGCAGGCACTTATGTATGCACAATTACAGACTTAAACGGATGCAGCACCACGCATACTGTTACTGTAACATCGCCCCCGGCAATTGTTATAACCACTTCATCGGTAAGCAGTACCTGTGGCAATAACAACGGTTCGGTAAGTGCAACAGCTACCGGTGGCACAGGTGTGCTTACTTACCTTTGGACACCCGGTAATTTTACCTCGCCCACTGTGGGGAGTCTGGCAGCAGGCACTTATAACTTAACAGTTACAGATGCGAATGGCTGTACGGCAACGGCTTCAGCTACCGTTGGTAATTCAAGTACAATCGCAGCGAGTAATTCTGTAACCAATGTGCTTTGTAACGGTGCATCAACCGGATCGGCCACAGTTACCGTTACAGGAAATAACGGTACAGTTACCTATAGCTGGTTGCCCAACGTGAGCACCACAAATACCGCCACCGGTCTGTCCGCAGGTACTTATGTGGTAACTGCTACCGATGCAATGGGTTGTATTGCCAGCACCACGGTTATCATTACACAACCTCCGGCGCTTGCAGTCACCAATTCACAGGTTGATTTGCTTTGCAATGGCATTTCAACCGGAACGGCTACGCTCAACGCATCGGGTGGTACGCCGGGCTACACGTTTGGCTGGACACCCGCTGTAACAAATACTTCGGCTGCTGCTAGCACTACGGCTACCGCACTTGCAGCCGGAAGCTATGTGGCTACGGTAACTGATTTGAACGGCTGTGTACTTTCACATACGTTTACTATTACACAACCTACACCGCTTGTCCTTGCATACTCGCAAAACAATGTGCTTTGTAACGGCGGTAACAGCGGAAGTGCTACGGTAACCGCCAGCGGTGCTACTCCCGGTTATACATTTGTCTGGACACCCGCCGTAAGCAGCAGCGTAAGTGGAAACAGTTCTGTGGCCACCGCACTCAGTGCATCGGCATACGTTTGCACTGCAACCGATCTGAATGGTTGTACCGCGTCACAAACCGTTACCATTACTGAACCAACAGCATTGCTGGTTTCCATTACCACCACGCCTTCAACCTGTGGAAGCAGCAACGGGAGTATAACGGCTTCGGCTTCGGGTGGAACCGGTTCTGCAGCCTTCCTCTGGACTACACCCGGAAACGATACTACAGCTACCGTAAACGGGGTGGGGCAGGGAACTTATGTGGTAACGGTAACCGACGATAATAACTGTACGGCTACTGGTATCGCTACTGTTAACAACCTCAGCGGACCTACACTGGCAGTAACGGCAACTTCGCCTGTACTTTGTTTTGGCGACAGTACCGGAACGGCTTCGGTGAGTGCCACAGGAGGAAATGGTAACCTCACTTACAACTGGTCAACCGGCGATACTTCGGTAGCTGTTACCAACCTGCCTGCAGGCACGTTTACTGTAATTGTGAGTGACGCCAACAACTGTACCGATACGATAAACGTTGTAATTCAACAACCGGCAGCTTTAACGGCCAGCTGGCAGGGCACAGATGTATTATGCAACGGCAACAACACGGGTGCGGTGGTAATGACCGCTGCGGCCGGATCGCCGGGTTATAGTTTTGCGTGGACACCTGCGGTAGGTGCAGTAAATTCAGGAAATACATCATCGGCCGCGTCACTTGCAGCTGGTCAGTATGTATGCACGGTTACGGATACCAATGGTTGTGTGTACACAGATACAGTTACCATTAACCAGCCGCCCGCGCTTACACTTGCACTTACACCTGCTGATGCAAGCTGTGCAGGAGGGAACAACGGTTCTGCAACTGCGCTGGCAGCCGGAGGTGCTCCAGGCTATCAGTATGGCTGGCTGCCTGCAGGTGGCAATGCTCAAACAGCTTCCGGACTTACGGCAGGCATGTATTATTGCACGGTTACAGATACCAACGGTTGTGTAATTTCCGATAGTGTGGCAGTGGCCGAACCGGCTGCGCTGAGTGTACAGATGCAATCAACACCTACCTATTGCAGCCAGCAACTGGGTTCGGTAAATGCCATTGGCAGTGGAGGTACCGGTACACTTAATTATGTGTGGCAGCCAGGTAACCTGCAACAGCAAAGTGCTTCTCAGTTGCCCGCCGGCTGGTACTGGGTAACGCTTTCCGACCAGAATAACTGTCAGCTTACCGACAGTGTGCAGGTGCAAAATATGCCCGGAATTACTGTTGCCCAGGGTGCCACTACAGCTGCTACATGCTTTGGATATACCGATGGGGCTGCGGCAGTAAGTGTAACAGGCGGCACCCCAACTTACAGTTACAGCTGGAGTCCGAACGTAAGTACAACCAACGCTGCGGCAAACATTGCAGCCGGTCAGTATATTGTTACTGTTACCGATTCGGCCGGATGTGCCGGAACGGTTACGGTAACTGTAATTCAGCCTGCGCCACTGGCTGCAACGGCTTCAGTTTCGCAACCTGCGGTGTGTGCTGGACAGCAGGTTACGCTTAATGCCTCGGGCAGTGGCGGCACACCGGGGTATTCGTATGCGTGGCTGCCAATTTTACAAAACACGCAGCAACCAACCGACGTACCGCAAACGAACACCACCTATACCTTAATTCTTACTGACCTGAATGGTTGTGTTGATTCAGCCACTACGGCTGTAACGGTTAATGACCTTCCCGTGCCAGGATTTATGGCGGATACCCTATCCGGTTGTGCTCCGCTGTGTGTTGATTTCAGTGACCTTTCTACCGTTTCGGCGCCCTCGGTAATTATGCAATGGCAATGGTATTTTGGCGATGGCGACAGTGCCGCTGTGGCTGCACCCACGCATTGCTACAACCTTCCCGGACAGTATGACGTAACACTTATAGCCACAACATCAGCCGGCTGTACGGCTACGTTTACAATTCCGGCATACATTCAAACCTTTGGCACACCGCTGGCTGCTTTTGGTGCAACGCCGCAACCCACAACAATGGTTAATCCTACCATCTTCTTCGCCGATTCATCTGTAGGCGCTGCAAGCTGGAACTGGAGTTTCGGAGATCTCATCAACTCTTCGTCGTCCATTCAGAATCCTTCCTTCACTTATCCTGCTCCGGGCTGCTATCAGGTAACACTTACGGTAACCAGTGCCGACGGTTGTACTGATATTGCTACCGATTCAGTGTGTATTGCACCTGACGCCACTTTGTTTGTGCCTAACGCATTTACTCCTGATGGCGATGGCGATAATGATTATTTCTTCCCGCAGGGAATCGGATTGGATCCGTCACAATTTGAAATGTGGATTTTCGACCGCTGGGGCAATATGATTTTCTTTACTGATAATCCGGCTGTGGGCTGGGACGGACGCGCCAATGGCGGAAGTGAAATTGCCCAGATTGATACCTACGTGTGGAAAATAAAATGTGTGGATGTGCTGGGCAACAAACATAATCAGATTGGAAAGGTTACGTTGATCAAATAAATCCCGATAAAATCTGATCAGGTTATACCTGTTCAAAGGGCATTCGATAAACCGGATGCCCTTTGTATTTATTCAAACAGTATTGGTTTATACATTCCGATTAATGCCTTTCTGCTTTAGCGTGCGGGCCCTGCGGGTATGAAATAGATTTACTGCGTTTATTTTGTCTGGTTGTTGCAATTAGAAGCGTACAATATTTTTATTCAATTCTTTTTTTTGACGCATACCTTATTGCATTGGTTATTTAGAGCTGCTGCGCTTCAATCTTCAAAACGCGGCTCGTCCGGCTGAAAAATAATCATCACACATTAGCGAAATAAAATTTGAACAGTTTCTTACGCTCTCGGATTTTAACATGTTGGGTTGAGTTAGAATTAACTGTTTCCTCATTGTTGTGATATTTATTTAATGAAATATTGGTATAGCTTGTAATAAATTATCGATAACTAAATCTGTTGATTAAAAGTGTCGAAATTATTTGCATTGCCCTTCTTTATGAATGTAGTTTTCGGACTCATTAAAACCATTACCCATGAAAACAAAACTTTTACTTGTTGCTCTGTTTGGAGCAGGCGTTCTTAATGCACAGTATTATCAACGCACAAACGGCACACCCGTGTATGATGAACTAACGGATGGCACCAACGTGACACTTAACGGTCAGGGGCATCTGATGACAGGTTATACACAGGCACTTGGCGGCATTGATTTGTTAATTACACGCACAAATGTGAATGGTGTAATTGCAGGAGCCAATTCGTTTAATCAGATTTACCGGCTTACAGCACCGGGTGGGGTAGTACTCAGCACCATTCCCTGCAAAATTTTACAAATTCCAAATGGCCGTCTTTGTGTAATTGGCAGCTATTATTCAAATGTAGCTACAACACCGCCCGGTATTTTTACAGTGGTGCTGAGTCCGGCCGGAGCAGTATTGAGCGCACGCGGCTGGCAAACCGTAACGCCGGCAGTAAGTACAAACATTGCCGCACTATCGGCGTGTAATGCACTTCCGGCCACCAGCAATATTGTGTATATCAGTGGTTATACCGATGCTGTGGTAGGTTCAAATAATGGCGTTCGTCCGTTGCTTATGGCAATTAACGGCAGCACAAACGCGCTGATCTGGAGTTTACAATATGATTTTCTGCCATCCAATACACCGGCTAAAGTGCTACCCAACGATCTTATCGCATCGCCCTATCAGCCTGCGCTGGTAAACGAAGTATTTGTGGTAGGCAGCATGTACGATGGCAATGGAAATGATGCCGGATTTACTTTCCGTGTCAATGCAGCGAACGGCAACCCTGTAAGCGCAGTTACCACCTTCGATACTGGTGCCAACGATGAATTTAATGCCGTGTGTCTCGCTACCGGTGCTGGTGGTGGCACTAACGGATTTGTGATTGCCGGCAGCACAAACCTCTATGGAAATTTAGATGTGCTGGTGTTCAAATCGGCACCCACCGGTGATACCGGGCCGTGGATTTCAATTATCGATTACTCGCTCAGCGGTGATAATGTAGGACTTGATGTAATTCAGCGCCAGAATACGTTCGGACAGTGGAACTATTATCTCTCAGGTACTGCATTCAACGGTTCGCAGGGCGGTTCGGATATGTGTGTATTCTTTATCGACGATGCAGGTGTGGCTCAGCGTGAGTTTACCTACGGAACTGCCAATGGCGAACGGAATCAGGAAATTTCCAGTTTCTCCGGAACTGCCGCAGATGGTATTACCGTTTTTGGAAACACACCCTCTTCTGCTGATCCCGGCAATGAGTACTATGTTAAGGCCTACTATAATGGCATTTCAGGCTGCAACGAAGGCTTTGCCATTCCCAACAACCTGCCCTTTAACGGCTTCCGGACACAGTACCAGCTTTCGCGTACAGGCACCATGAACTTTGTGGGCCTTACCAATCAGGTTCAGGCTGGTCCGGTGGTTACGCAGCTTTGCTTTGCGGTGGCAATTGCCGGTGGCAGCAACGCCCGTAACGCAGAAAATGAAGTACCTGCTTCAGCTACCCAGGTTTATCCAAACCCGGTTTCAGTTGCATCACCCATGCTTAGTCTCAGCTTCAATTCACCTGTTGAGCAACAACTTGAAATCCGCATTACCGATATGCTCGGTCGTGAAGTGCTGAATCAGAAAATCTTTGTGGCCGAAGGCGAAACCATTTCGCAACTGCAACTGCCTTCCGGCCTGGCCGAAGGAATTTACAACCTGCAAATCTCTGGCAACGGAATCAGCGAAACACATCGCTTTATTGTTGAGTAAGCGAATACACATGGTATGAATACGCTAAACCGGTCCCTGAGCTTATTTCAGGGGCCGGTTATTTTTTGCGTTGCGGGCCTTTGCACATTGCCATAAAAAACCGCTCCCTTCAGGTTGAAGGGAGCGGTTTTAGTTTTGACAACAACAAATGAAGGTTCCCCTTCCTTATTCGGCCAGCACGGTAATGGTGTTGCGGAATACTTCCACTACACCGCCGTTTATATCGAAGGTTTGGGTTGACTGATTGGCATCCGTTACCTTGATACGGCCTTTGATGAGCGTCGAAATCATGGCAGCATGGTTGTTCAAAATGCCGAACGAACCTTCGCTGCCGGGCAGTACTACCGATTTCACTTCGCCGCTGTACAGCTTTTTATCGGGTGTGATGATGTCGAGTTTCATCGTAATCGGTTAAACTGGTTAAATTACTTTGATTCAGCCAGAATTGCTTTGCCTTTGGCAATGGCATCTTCAATGGTTCCTACAAGGTTGAATGCCGCTTCAGGATATTCATCCACTTCGCCATCCATAATCATGTTGAAACCTTTGATGGTGTCTTCAATGCCTACGAATACGCCTTTGAGACCCGTAAACTGCTCGGCCACGTGGAAGGGCTGTGACAGGAAGCGCTGCACACGGCGGGCGCGGTGAACCACCAGCTTATCTTCTTCAGAAAGTTCGTCCATACCAAGGATGGCGATGATGTCCTGAAGTTCTTTGTAACGCTGGAGGAGCTGTTTTACACGCTGGGCGCAGCCATAGTGTGCATCACCCACAACAGCAGGAGAGAGAATGCGTGAAGTTGAATCGAGCGGATCTACAGCAGGATAGATACCAAGCTCAGAAATCTTACGCGAAAGTACGGTGGTTGCGTCAAGGTGAGCAAAGGTGGTAGCCGGAGCAGGGTCAGTCAAGTCGTCGGCAGGTACGTAAACGGCCTGTACCGATGTAATTGAACCGCGCTTGGTTGATGTGATGCGCTCCTGCATGAGACCCATCTCGGTAGCGAGTGTGGGCTGATAACCTACGGCCGAAGGCATACGGCCCAGCAGCGCAGACACCTCAGAACCAGCCTGGGTAAAACGGAAAATATTGTCGATAAAGAACAGAATGTCTTTTCCGCCGCCGCCATCACCATCACGGAAATACTCGGCAAGGGTAAGACCCGAAAGTGCCACGCGTGCACGCGCCCCGGGAGGCTCGTTCATCTGTCCGAAGATAAAGGTAGCCTGCGACTCTTTCAGCTTGTTGGTGTCCACTTTGCTGATGTCCCAGCCACCTTTGTGGAGGCTTTCGTTAAACGCATCGCCGTATTTCACGATACCGCTCTCGATCATCTCGCGGAGCAGGTCGTTTCCTTCACGGGTACGTTCACCTACACCGGCAAATACCGAGTAACCGTCGTAACCTTTGGCGATGTTGTTGATGAGCTCCTGGATAAGTACGGTTTTACCTACACCGGCACCACCAAACAGACCAATTTTACCACCTTTTGAATAAGGCTCGATCAGGTCAATTACCTTAATTCCGGTAAAAAGCACCTCGGCCGAGGTAGAAAGGTCTTCAAATTTGGGGGGCATGCGGTGAATCGGGTAACCGCCGGCATTGCTTACAGCCTGAATACCGTCGATGGCTTCACCCACCACGTTAAACAGACGACCTTTGATAGCGTCGCCGATGGGCATGGTAATGGGAGCGCCGGTGGCTTTTACTTCCATTCCGCGAGACAGACCGTCGGTTGAGTCCATAGCAATGGTGCGGACGGTGTCTTCACCAATGTGCTGCTGGCACTCAAGTACAATTTTCTGTCCGTTTGCCTTCTCAACTACAAGCGCGTCGAGAATGTTGGGGAGCTTGGTATTCGGGTCACTGAAGCTGACGTCGATCACCGGTCCGATGATCTGTGCGATTTTGCCGTGTTGCATGGAGCTTTTAGCTTATGTCTGAAATTCGGCGCAAAAGTAGCAACTTTTATTCGGATAAATAACCTTCTTGTTAATAATTGCTCCATAACTCGCCCTGATTCTCGTCAGGCAAACTCAGCGTGGCTATAAATTGCAGATAATCAGGCATTTGCAAATTAGCCATTGCACTTGCAGGGAGGTGAAAAATACACCTTTGTATTGGGTAGCATGGCTTTAATGCGTTCCTGCGTTTCGCGGTTAATGAGAATGGTGCGCAGATCGAGCACTTTCAGGTTGCCGCTGATGTCTTTCAGTTCGTCGGGGAATACGCTGATGTTGTTGCTCCACAAATCAAGCACCTCCAGCTTTTTCAACCGTCCTATTTGAGGGGGAATTACATATAATTCGTTCTGATTGATGTTGAGAATGCGCAGTTCACTCAGGTCGCCAATGGTTCGGGGGATGTATTCGATATTATTACGGGAAAGATGAAGCACCTGCAGTTTTTTTAGCCGGCTTATGGAGTCAGGTATTTCACGGATGTTGTTTCGGCTCAGGTCGAGATACTGAAGGTTTTTGAACTGATAAACAGCTTCGGGAAAGCTGTCGAGCTTTTCTTTGCGCAGCACAAGTTTTACCACGTTGTCGGGCTGTTTAAGCGCCTCGTCCAGACTGGTAAAAGCGGCCATGGTATCAAGCGTAAGTGAATCAAGCAGATCCGATTGCGCATGAATTGCCGGGGCAAACAGCAGTGCTAGGAAGAGATTAAAGATCAGTTTTTTCATGGTTTAGCAGGGAAAGTGTTTGCTGGCGATCGTGTTCAAGCTGTTTTTTTAATTCATCGAGTGAACCGAATTTTTGTTCCTCGCGGAGTCGGTCGGCAAACAAAATTTTCAGCGTTTCGCCGTATAAATCGCCTTCGAAACCGGGCAGGTGCACTTCAATTGTACGACTCAGTCCCTGATCAACGGTTGGGCGCATACCTATATTCATCATGCCGGGCAGGGTTTGGTTTCCGCGCTGCACAAACACCGCATACACACCGTCGGCAGGTATGAGTTTATACGCATTGTCGGGCACAAGGTTGGCGGTTGGAAAGCCAATGGTTCGCCCCAGCTGCCTGCCTTTCACAACTGTTCCCGAAAGCGGGTAGCGGTAGCCAAGATAGGCTGCTGCAGTGCGCACATCGCCGGTTTGAAGGGCCTGGCGGATGCGGGTTGAACTAACTTTTTCATGTTCCACTTCCTGAGCCGGAATTTCTTCCACCTCAAATCCATAAACCGGGCCAAACTCGCGCAGGTGGTCGAAACTGCCTTCCCGGTTACGCCCGAAATGATGGTCGTAACCAATCACCAGTTTTTTGGTATTGAATTTGTTTACCAGTATCTGTTCGATGAATTCTTTGGAGGAAAGCATCGAGAACTCACGGGTAAAGGGATGAACAATAAGATGGTCGATACCGGCTTTTTCAAGCAGCTGTTTTTTTTCCTCCGGGGTATTCAGCAAAAGTTGATGCTGATCGGGGAAAAGTACCATGCGGGGGTGGGGAAAAAAGGTGAGCAGTACTGTTTCTCCATTATTTTTCCGGGCCGTTTCGCGCAGCCTGTCAATAATTTGCCTGTGTCCGTGGTGTACACCGTCGAAAGTGCCGGTAGTCACTACAGGAAAACGAGGGGGAACAAAATCGGCTATTTGGGAGTATATCTTCACAAAATAAAACGTGTAACAGACAAATGTTTGTATTTCGCCAAAAATAACCATTTTTGTGTGCCGCTCGTGGTCACCCCCTGCTCGCCACAGCGTCATTTGCTCAACAGGAATATTCGGCCCGTGCTCAGATTCAGGTTCGTGATTACTTTATTTATGTTGCTGGTTGCGGCCGGTATCAATGTGTATTCCACCCAGCAAATGACGGGGCCTGCTCCTTATGGTATTGAAAAACGCCCCAAACCGCGCGGTGTCGATTTTACAAAATTACTGCCTGCCACAGTGGGGCCGTTTAAGCGCGGCATAGTCATTCCGCCTAAAGGTGGAGAAGACGGATCAGTAATTTACCAGCACGGAGCCAATAAAATCTACATGCAGTTTGGCCGCTCACTCTCGCAGGAAGAAGTACAAACCAGTTTCCGACTCATCGTTTCCGGCGCCACCAGCAACGGCCGCGTCAAACCGCGAATTTTAGTCACCGGCCGTGATCCGAGTTATGTGAAGATTGTGGATGAGCAAAGTGCATTCTTTGGCTGGACACGCGGCTTGTATCATTTTACGGTGGATACGAAGCTGGAAAAGGATATGGATGCGTTTATGACGTTGTTTCCGTATTAGTATCGGGCCGGTTTTAGTTGCACTTCAAAATACCTGATTTTTCTGCTTTATCCTGTTGCGGGTTTTGGGGAAGGCTTCACGTAATCTATGATTACTTCTTTATTTCCCAGCGTTTTCGATATTAATATTTTTTCCAGCCCGAACATTAATTGTTTAAACTATCTTAATCAAAAACAATTTCCGTGCCTTCATGTTGATTTGATAAGAATGAAATGATTTCATTTTTTTCTGCAGGAGTTATCATCTCTTTATCATGAGGTGCTTGCCAAATATTTAGTGATGATAAATCAGCATAAAAAACCGAAGGAGAAAATGTTAGTTCTCCACTAATTATTGTAGTCTTGCTACCATAATGAATTTGCAAGCTGCCTCTTGAAAGAATTTTAAATGAAATATCCATAACACTATTGTTTTACGAAGATAATAGTTTCAGCTAATGTAACTGGATCAATTGTTGTAATTTTTGTAACATTAGGATTTGCCATTAATGCTGGTAATTCTTTTGTTTGCCAAATATTTCCTGGACGTAGTTGTTGTCCAATTACCGCTCTTACTTCTCCAGAAACTTGATTGGCATATGCTGTAGAAACATCTTCCCAAAGTTTCATTACAATTGGGTCTGTTGGATTCCATGCAGGTAATTCTATGTTTTTTTGTACTAGTAATCCTTCTAAAGTAACTCCACCTTTGGAATTTGCAATTTCAAGAGCTACTTTTTCACCTCCAACACCATTTGTCTTACCAGACCAAAAAAAAGATTTGTCTCTATCTGTCTTTAGAAGATCTCGGATTTCATCAATACTTTTTGGAGTTATTTTATTTAATGTATTTGAGCTTCCTGTGCTATTGGTTTTATTAATAATCTCATTATCATTTTTTAATTCATTCGGCTTCCTAAACCGCTCCGGCACCCTACCCAAAATCTCCCCATCACTCGGCCACTTCGGCGGCCCCTTACTCGTATTATACATTTCAGGCGGCGCTTTTCGTCCACTCACAAACCACTCGCCACCCTTATCACGTCTGAGTTTTGCCACCATCCCTTTACCCAAATCCACATCTAAGTATTCAATATCACCCGCTTGCCTATAAGTAAGCTGGCTTTCTTCAAACGGCTTTGATGCTGTCAACCGCGCCGCATGCTCTTTCAGCAAGGCCAGCCTGTTTTGTATCGCCGTTTTCAAATTGAAGTAGGCCAGACTTCCATACTCCGCAAACTCAAGCGTACTTTTTTCAAGATCAGCCAGCAGTTGGTTTAGCCATAATTCATCAAAGCTGGTCAGAATGCGTTCGCTGAGGTCAAGCAATTGTTCGCATACGTTAACCATTTGCAGCAATGTGTTTTTTGCCACGTTGGCTACGTTGGCCACACTTTGCTTGAGACCGGTTAAAATTCTTCGCGCGTTTAAAATGCCTGCAAGCCCCAGCTCAAAAAGCTGAAAATTGATAATCTGGCTACTGATGCTGTGCCAGCTTTGCGCCCATCCTTCGGGCAATTGATGGCCAAAGCTGCGCACCACAATATTACCCGAACCGAGAATAATTGTGGACGCCGCCATAATCCAGCGCCCGAAACTCACGGCTGCATTTAATTCGCCAATACCGGTAAGGAGCAACGCAATATCCAGTGCTTCCAGTGCATGCCCCTTTAGCTGCTTGTGCTGGAAATAAAACAGGTTGATGGCAGGCATTACAAGTACCTGACCTTTGTACAGACCAAGTTCTTCATCATCTTCTACCGCATATACAGCTACGTGATCAAACGGATTGTAGGGCCCTTTTTGTGTCTCTTTATCTGCCGCATCAATTCCTTCTCTTACTATTGTTGTATAAGCCATTGAGTAACCATCCAGCCAGTTGCGCTCACCGTATTCAACATTAATTTTTCCGTCTTCCGTCCAGCTAACATCATATTCAAAGCCGCTTCCGCCAAACACAAGCCCTATATAGCTGTAATCATCCCACTTTAATGCCGCTTCGTTTGATTGGCCGGTGTCTTTCATATCCTGCACTTTTCGCTGCTCGGCGGCTTTCTGTTTGGGATCTGAAATGGTACTCATCTGCTCCTGCTTTTTTTGAAGCAGTGTATCGTGCAGTTCTTTATACTCGTTGCCATCTACCGCATGCACTACCTGTTTGTAGTATTCGCCGCCACCGGTAGAAAGCAGCAGAATAAGGGCATTCATCTGATCGTGTGGTGTAGTGGAAACAAGGCGGATAAGTGTTTTTTCATCACGTTCGCCAACCCGTGTAAATGCACGGCCCCAGCCATCGCCACCTAACACTGCACGTATCATATTGAAGCGTTGCAGAATGCCTAATGCCTGCATATCTTCGTCGGAAAGCCGTGCAATATAATCGTCGGCACTGTTATTTATCCCTTTTTCGGGCGTGCCCATTTTACGATGTACTTCTTCAATACGGGCTTTACGTCCGCGCGCATCAAGTGCACTAAGCTGTTGGTGAATTAACTCGCGTTTTTCGTCGGTATTAGCAAGTGCATTTGTGTTTGAAAAATTCTTATCTGTTTCTGTATCCAGTTTATCGTAAAAGGCTTGCCGTGCCTGCTGGTATGCCTGCTTGTTTGTGGCACCGGTTCCTACGGTATGTAATATGCGTTCGAGAATTCCAATTGCATACTCATGCTCCACATCGTTATCCAGACCTCTATGAATGACAAACTCA
This sequence comes from Bacteroidota bacterium, assembly GCA_020402865.1. NCBI lineage: Bacteria > Pseudomonadati > Bacteroidota > Bacteroidota bacterium. The sequence continues at coordinate 14,351 of JADBYT010000040.1, forward strand.
TACACGCGCATACGCTCCTCGTCGGTTAAGCGATTATACACGCTTTCGGGCAGACCGTAGAGGCGGGGTTCAATTTTTTCATACCCAAAACGGTGTTTGTTACCATCAGCTAATTCTTTCAGAAAGTAGTATTCCAGATTATCATTGGCATACCAGTTGTTCATACTGTCGTTTACCGCTTTTTTCTGGCTTTCCGTGGTGCGTTCGCGCAGGCGCAGCATACGCACATAATCGCTCTGTATGCCCAGATACAATTTAAGAGCAGTTAGCTGGTTGGCAGGTGTGTTGCTGAATAATTTGCCGAAATAATTCCAGTCTTCCTCTTTTTTAGGAGGGCTTTCCTGAAGAAAAATTTCAAGCAAATTCATCCGTCTGCCCCAGTCAAAAGCCGCAATTTGTCCGGGCGAAAGCTTGGGCAATTCATCGTTCAGGTCTTCTGCCGCATCTTCAGCATCGTCACTCAAATCAACTTCATTATAGGCATCATCAAGTGGTGAAGTATTCACTTCGCCGGTAAGCAGTTCGCGGTTTGTCTGGTATTCGCCAATCTGTTGCGCATTGTCGAACCAGTCACTGAAATCAGCCAGTTTTTCGACTTGCTTTAAATACGCACTCATCATTTTGTGCTGGCTTGGCGGCGTATTTCTGAGCAAGAGATTAATTACGGCTTCTTCTTCCTTATCCACATCCCATTCAGCAGCATACGCCGCAATAACCTGCGTTCTTTCGTGAAAAGTAAGTATGTAGGCAAGGTCTTCTTTTTCCTGCTTGTCGGGCGGTGAATAATTTTCAAAAAACTCATCTGAATCCCTGTAGTTCTCAACAATAATCTTTCTGAATTTATCGAGTTCTTCCTGTTTTATGCGTAACGCGCGTCCTTCTATAATGTATTTTCTATAGCCGTTTCCATCATCTTCACCCACTGTTGCCCAACGTAATTCTTCTGCACGAATTTGCTGTGTTAACTGAGCTTCCTTTTTTTTCTGATTTTCAGCATAATGAATGAATTGCTCATGCGTAGAATTATCATAAATACCAGTACGTTTATCTTTTTCTTCCGGCAATGGAAACAGTTTCATTTGCACCAGATAGACAAGATCAACAAACGACTGGCTGTATAATTGCGCTTTATACTGGCCATTTAAGGCAATAATATCAGCGAAATACACCTCACCCTGAGGTTTTACGAAATCATTTAATGCTTTAAAATCAACGGTTCTGTTAATGTTCAACGCATAATTCTGACCCGCTTCGTTTGAAGAAAGTTTTGTGCCTGACCATATAGGTGCTTCGTATCCTGTCGTATGGTTAACATACCAGAACTTGCCATTCGGACTATTTTTTCGTGCATAACCAAAAGCATAATCATAGTTTAAAGCGGCGTAACGGGGAATTCCTTCTTTATCGCCTAAGTATTTTACATCGCGCAATAAAGGAATTTTATCCCCCTCTTTCCATCCGTCTTTCAATGCCATCCGTGTCCAACGATCAAGCTCTGTCCATGTTAGTTCTGACCTTCCATTTGCCAGTTTTACACCTATCGGAGCATTGGCAGCGGCAAATTGTTTGCGCACATTATCCCAGTTGAATATTATTTTTTGTTCAGGAGTAAGAGGAGTTTTTGGATTAATTTTTTTACGTTCTTCAGCAAGTGGATCGGTGATAGCAGGCTGTGTTTCTCTGTTTGTTTCCTGGAATGAAGTTAGCTCCACCACCACATTATCCCCCTCCATTTCCATCTCCCACTCATTCAGCAACGGTGCAGGCATCACTTCCACATACGCAGGATTGAGCGGTGCCACAAATTCCGGCTCAGGCTCATTACTATTTTGCGTCGCCGTATTTTTTTCTTCATCGGTGTGGCTTTGCTCGTTTTCTACCGATACCTTTTCCACATTCGCTTGTTTCTCCTCGGCCGAATCAGCCGGAGTCACACTTGCTTTTTCTGCATGCTGTTGCTCACGCACGTAAGCAAATATTTTTTGCCGGTGAAGCGGTCCGCCAAACATGCGCGCATCAAGCAACTCATATTTTGTAAGCTGCTGGCCGGCTTCCATTTTTTTGCTTATTTCCGGCCAGGTATAATGCAAAAAATAGTATTCATACTCCGTCTGCGTCTTGTTGGCAGCCTCACTGGCCCGTTGCTGCGGCGTTTTAAAAAACTCCTCTTCCCCGAAAGCATATCTTTTCCCCGACATAATTAAATCTGTTAAGTGAAAAAAACTACTGTGTGTGCTCGGCTGATTTCAACATGCGGCTTTCTTTTATCAGTTCCGACGCCATGATTTGCATAATTTTTGCGTTTTTCAATACCGTGTGGCCATCGGTTTCGGCGGCAAGATGCGGTGTAAAAAAGCACTGAATTGAATGGATGATCCTGAACGTACATTTTCGTGTTTTTTTTCTAAAACAGGGTTAATTAGTAATAATCAAATAGTGCCGTCCTTTATTTTTCGGAATAAGCTGCAAATACAGCTGTAAGGTCATGCCTCATTTAGCCTTTGTCAAGAGGGATTTTTGAAAAAATTTACAGACCTTTTGGGGTTTTTGAAAATGTTATTCTGTTGAAAATGAATGAAATAACAGTTTTAAAAAAGGCGAAAATTTTCAGATAATAAATTGCTTGATACTGTAGTAATATCTTTATAGTTATTTAATTAATTCAAAAATATTCCGTTTGTTGTCGGGTAAAAGAGAAAATCGGATATTTTTTCTTTTTCAGAATAATTTTCCGTTTAAAAATAAAACATTTTGATTATTACAATAAAAAAAGCTGCCTCATCTGAAGCAGCTTTTTTATTGTTATTGCAATTAACCTAAAAACGTGCAGTAAGCATAAGCATAAAATTGCGTCCGGCCTGCGGGAAATAATAGTTAAACTGTTGCAAACCGCCGGCAATGTAACCAAAGGTGTAGCCGTTGTTGCTGTAACGTGTATCAATCAAATTGTTTACCTGAATGCCCAGTGAAAGTTCGCGCATTTCCTTTACCGGGAATTTTATTTGCGCCCTGAAATCGCATACGTTAAACGGATCGATGCTGCGGTTTTTGTTGGTGGTGTTGTCTAAGTACTGACGGCCCACGTGTTTGCCTGTGAGTGTAAATTGCAGTGCTTTTACAGGCATCCAGTTTACCTGCGCAGCGGCAACGGTGGCGGGCGAAAGTGCAATCTGCGTGTTGCTGAACGTGTTTGTTACCTGACCGCCATTGTCGTAATTATCTACAAATTCGCGGAAGTTGAGAATGCGGTTTTCGCTGAATGTGAAGTTGGCGGCAAGGCTCAGTTTTTTAAGCGGCTGCCAGGCGGCTTCAAACTCAGCACCGGCGCGGTAGCTTTGATCCACATTCTGCCGTGTGTAGGCGCCCACATCGTTCAGTTTGCCGGTTACTACAAGCTGGTTGATGTAATACATGTAATAAAAGTTTACACCTGCACGGAGTTTGCGTTTGGCAAATTTCCAGCCGGCTTCGGCATCGTAAAGTGTTTCGTGTTTGGGGCGGCTTTCGGGCGATGATTCAGTGAGGTCATCGCGGTTGGGCTCCTTGTTGCCCACACTTACCGAAGCATACACGGTATGCGCATTGGCGGGTGTGTATGTAATTCCGGCTTTGGGGTTGAAGAAGAAAAAATCAACCTGCTGCGTCACGTTGTTTGCATTACGGTCTAATCCTTCAAACGTATAGCTTACAAAACGTGCCTGCAGATCGGCAAAAAGATTGAGTTTTTTTGAAGCCTGCCAGTTTGATTTAATGTAGGTGGTGAAATCGTTTTTAAGGCCGTTGTTTTGATAGTATTTAAAATCGCGCGGCTGCACAAGCGGCGCCTGCGTCCATTCAACCGTGCCGTAATGATCGCCGTTGTATTGATTAAATGCACCGCCGGCCGTAAGTTGCCAGCGATTTCCCACACGGCCGTTGAGCGACCAGGTGAGGCCGTAAAACCAGTTGTCGAGCCAGAGACGGCGCACCAGATCGGTTACGGATACAGTGTCGTTGCCGGTGATGTAGTCGGGCAGATTGTATTCGGCAAATGTTTCGCCGGCTTTGTACTGCTCGTAATAACCAAGTCCGCGTGTAGCGTGCAGCGCCGCATTCAGCGTCCAGTCAGGGGAGAGGGTGAGTGCGCTGATAAGCTGGTAATGTGTTTGGCGGTAATTGTCTGTTTCGTTGTCGTAATAAATAACATTTCCGTTAGCAGTGTAAATTTCGCCAGCCGGATTGTACGTGTAATTTCCGGTTCGGATCGAATCCTCAGGTACACCGTACCAGGCCTGATACGTTTTTTCATTGCCCGAAAACACCACAGCCTTTACAAAAAACTTATCGCCAAACCAGCCTCCGCTGCCGTACCACGAGTTCAGTTCTGATGAAGCACGGTCAATAAATCCGTCGCTCGAAATGCGCGAAAGACGGCCGTCAAATGCCCAGTGTTTTTTCACCAGCCCTGTGCCGGTTTTAAACGATACACGCCGCGTATTAAACGAGCCTGCCGAAACCACCAGATCTGTGTAGGCCGAATCACGAAGGCCATCGGTTTGCATATTCACCGAACCGCCAAAAGCTCCGGCACCATTGGTTGAAGTGCCCACACCACGCTGCACCTGAATGCTTTCAACCGATGAGGCAAAGTCGGGCATATTCACCCAAAATACACCTTGCGATTCGGCATCGTTTACCGGAATACCGTTAATGGTTACATTGATGCGTGAGGCATCTGTACCACGTATGCGTATGCCCGTGTAACCTACACCCGCGCCGGCATCGGAAGTCGTTACCACCGACGGCAACAGGTTAAGCATGATCGGCAGGTCCTGTCCGTAATTTACCTGCGCAAGATCGTTGCGGCTAACTTCTGTGGCTGCCATCGCCGAGTTCTGATTGGCCCGTGTGGCTTGCACCACTACTTCCTGCTGAAGGTAGGAGGCTGGCCGAAGTTGGAAATTCAGTGTCGAATCGCTTTGCAGCGAAATTGTTTTTACCACAGGTTCAAAACCAAGACAACTTGCTTTTAATGTGTAAGTGGCCGCCGCAAGTTGCCTGAGCGCATAGTGTCCGTCGTTTGCAGTAATGGCACCGCTGAACGTGCCTGTAATCTGAACCGAGGCAAAAACCACCGGCTCACCGTTTACGGATGTAACGGTTCCGCTCAGCGTAAACTGAGCCATTGCACACAGCGGCATACACATTGCCGCGAGGCTGATAAACATGTTTTTCATTTTACTGATACATTGCGACCCGGAAAAATTGTCGTTAAAGGGAAACGCTTCCTCTTCCGGATCCTGTCCCTACGCAAGAATTACCTTGTTCAGGTGCGTGAATACATTTTTTGAGAAAATGTATAACACCGGGTATGATCTCAGCCTTGTGGCACGTTGCCACTCAGCACCCCTTTGGATCTGCGGCAAAGGTATATTTTTTTAAATTCAACACGGTTGCTCATTTTATTAAAAAATAACATTTCCCCATTACTATTCACTTTAGCTTTGCTTCTCTCATGTATTCCTATTTATGAATATTCCTGCTTTTGACTTTGAAAAAAATTATTTGCTGCAAAACGATGTGGCTTTGCTACGGCCGCTTGAAGAGGCAGACAGTGTGCATCTCAGTCAGTTTGCCGAACACGAAACAGACATCTGGCAATATTCTCTCATGCGGATTGCATCACCCGCTGATTTGAAGGAATACATCAGACTTGCGTTGGAAGCCCGCGGGCAGCAAAAAGAATATCCGTTTGTGGTGTTTGATAAACGCACAGGCGCGTATGCCGGGAGCACACGATTTTACGATATTCAACTTTCCAACTCCACATTACAGCTGGGTTATACCTGGTATGGAAAATCGTTTCAGCAAACAGGATTAAACCGGCATTGTAAATTTTTGTTGCTGCAGTTTGCCTTTGAGCAATGTGGCTTTGAGCGTGTTGAATTCAGGGCCGATGCCAGAAACGAGCGCAGTATTGCGGCCATGAAAAAAATAGGCTGTACGGTGGAGGGTGTTCTCAGAAGCCACATGTGGCTGCCCGACGGCACACGCAGAGGCAGTATTGTGCTTAGTGTACTGAAAGACGAATGGCATACGCGTGTGCGCAATCATCTGGGCGGATTATTGCTCAGATAAGCGGGCCAAAGTGTTTTCGAATGGCTGTGATTGCGCACATCAGCCGCGCTTCATAACGGCCTTTAATTATTTCGTGAGGAAGATTGTATTGCTCAAGCTGGCGTTTGTAGAGGTTGAAGAAATAATCGCGCCGTTGTGAGTTTACACGAACCGGATCAGCCACCCAGGGCAAGTCGTTACTCGTCAGGAGATAAAGATCGTATTGATGTGCGGTAATTTTTTCTGTAATCCACTCCGGGCAATTTCCGAACACATCTTCACACCACACCGCCGATGTAATCAATTCGGTATCGGTAATGAGCAGTCCTTTGGCGCGAACGGCCATTTCATCTTCGTTTCGTAGTTGTTCGCGGGCAATTTCCTCCACATCTTCCAACGTGTATTCGCCCGGATGAAGGGTCATGTATTCGCGTGCATACTCAGGTACCCACACCGTGTTAAAACGCAGGGCAAGCGCACGGGCTAGTGTAGTTTTACCTGTGCTTTCGGCACCCAGCAGAGCTACACGTTTGAGGTTCGGATTTGTTTGCGCCATAAAAGAAAGCCCGTTACAGCCGTAAAGGTATAAATGATAAACAATACGGAGGTGAGCGGATAGCTGCGTTGTGCATAAAGAATTACATAACAGCTGTCGGCTGCAATCCATATCAGCCAGTTTTCAATGTATTTGCGCGCAGTCATCCATGTGGCTGCAAAGCTTGCGGCTGTTAATGCGGCATCAGCAAAAGGTGCTGGCGAAGCCGTGTAGCGTTGCTGAAGAATACCAAGCAAAAGTGCCACAGAAGTGCAGAGCAGCACCAGCAGTTTCCAGTATTTCAACGGCATACGACTTATCTGTACAGCCTGGTGCTGTGGTGTATTTTTTTTCATCCACAGCCACCATCCGTAAAGTCCCGCACCGCAGTAATATATCTGCAGAAGAGCATCGAGATTCAGGCCGATATCGAAATTGATTTTGATGTACAATGCCGAACTAAGAATACCAGCCGGCCAGCAAAGCGGGTTTTGAAAAGCGGCAAGCAGCACGTAAACTGTTCCGCTGATAACGGCAATCCACTCCACAAGTCCGGTGGCTAAAAAAGCATTCAGCAGTTCGGAGAAAAATGTGCTGATGAGGCTGCTCATTTTTATTCGGCTTCCGATTGGCGAAGCGCGGCTGCAAGATGCAGAAATTCTTTTACCGGATCTTCGGCTTTCCAGATAAGATGCTGAAATGCCACACCCGTGAAGCCTAATGCGCGGAGCTGACTGATGTTTTCGGGTAATATGCCTCCGCGTGCAATTACATTTACTTTGTTTTTTTCGAGTGCAGTTTGCAAGCTCACAGCATTAAATCCGTTTCCGAATTTCCCGCTGGGTTTTTCATACACAGGCCCAAGCAGCACGTAATCGTAGCGGCCTTTATCGGTATAAAGATGATTGAGTTTATGATAGCTTGCGGTAATAAGTAAATTGCTGCGCCGCCATTTTATCCACCGCAGCCGGAACCAGTTGCTGAGTTTGCGGCGCCGGTGTACGCTTGTTAAATGTATGCCGCCAAGCGTGTAAGAAAGTGCGAGCTTGTGATGGCTGTGAATAACAAGCTGTTTGTGGAAATGTGCGGGAATAGCCTCAAGATACTTCCGCATTTCAAGCGTACTCATGCCGGGTTTGCGCAGATGCAAACGTTCGAGTCCGTGCTCGAAAAGGGCTGTTACAACTTGTGGTTCCTGAGCAATATTCTCAGGATTGGTGATAAGAATCAGATTCATGTGCAGGGAGCATGAACGGATAGAGAAATTGATTTTAAGAGGTGAGGCGAATCTTCGAGAATATTTCCTACCACAATTACATCGGCTCCCGCGGCGCAGCTTTGTGCAGCCTGTTCGGGAGTGCGTATGCCGCCGCCGGTAAGCAGCGGAATAGTGGTGGAGGAGCTTACTGCTTTTATTACATCGGCCGGTACGGGCGCATCGGCACCGCTGCCCGCTTCGAGGTAAAGCAGCGAAAGTCCAAGCTGCTCGCCGGCCATTGCAGTACAGGCTGCAATTTCGGGCTTGTGTGCCGGCAGCGGTATGGTCTGGCTCATATAATGCACCGTGGTAGGGCGGCCTGTTTCCACAAGCATGTAACCGGTAGAAAGCACTTCCAGTCCGCTGCTTTTTATTTGCGGAGCCGCTGCCACATGTTTGCCAATAAGCAACTCGGCATTACGCCCCGAAATAACCGAGAGCAGCAGCAGCGCATCGGCATTGGCACTCAGCTGAAGCGCATTGCCCGGAAAAAGGATTACTGGAACGTTGCTTACCGCCTTCACTGCGGCAATGCATTCGTCAACTGCTGAGGTGTGAAGCAGGCTTCCGCCAATCAGAAAAAAATCAACCTCAGCCTGCGCCGCGTGAGTAAGCAACTCCGGCAGCAACCGGGTTTTATCCGGATCAATTAAAACAGCCAGACTTTTTTTTCCGGCTGCCTTGCGGGCATTCAGTAAAGTTCTGAGTTCGTGGCGCATTCAGCGGCGGGCAAGGTGTAGGCCATCATATACGTATGTTTACGTACATACTGGATTGTTTTTCCAAAATTAATGTTTTCGTGATGCAATACAGCGTTTATTTTTCCACCCGCATCAGCATACGAAAAAGCCTGCACGGTTATATTTTCTTTCAGCGAAACGCCTTTGTGACCATAAACTTTGTACAGTGCTTCTTTGGCGCACCAATATACATAAAGCGTTTCGGGATTCATGCCCTTCGTGGCTGCGGCAAGTTCTTCGGGTTTCAGAAACTTGTGGGCAATGCGCTCAACTTTAGGGCTTACAATTTCAATATCAATGCCGCAGGGTTCAGGACTGCTGAGCAGGGCGATGTAATCAGACGTATGTGAAAATGAAATGTGCCGGTGGGGAACTGAAAGCCAGGGTTTGCCGTTTTCATCATATACTACTTTCTCATTCGGATGAACATGATGAAGCAGTACACGAGAGGCAAGCCACTGTGCCCTGCGGTGCGGGTGAGTGATTGACGCCGGGATTTCGTTAAACGATGCTGTTTGGTGCCATAAATGGTGAATATCTTCTTCCGTTTCAGTGGTTTGCCATACAGCAAGCGTTTGTAAGCCTGTTTGTTCAAGCGTGAGTAAGCCCATTTGGATACAAAGGAATTAATTTTTATCCGGGCTCTGAAATTAGAAACTGTCCAAATTTTGTTTTTGAGATTTGTTATGCGTCCAGTTTTCTTCAGACGAGGCGGTTTTTGCAGCCCATATCGGAGATAGATACGGGCAAAAAGACCAACGAAGTATGAAGGAAAATGGGCCATAACAAAACCGAAGGATAAAATTTGAACAGTTTCTTAATCTGTGCATGAAGTATATGGCCTTGTAAGTTTCGGATAATCAGCAGGCTGTAATCGCCCGATGCACGGTTTCTTTCGATGAAACGCACTGGCGGTTAACTAAAAAAACGTACCTTTGCACACCCGAAAAGGGATAAACCAACTTTAACAATGAGCACAACCACTGCGAATTACACCAAATACAAGGTGAAAGACATTGCGCTGGCCGAATGGGGACGCAAGGAAATTAAACTGGCCGAGGCCGAAATGCCCGGTCTTATGGCTCTCCGCGCCGAGTACGGTGCCTCTAAACCGCTCAAGGGTGCACGCATTGCAGGCTGCCTGCACATGACCATCCAAACCGCTGTTCTCATCGAAACACTTGTGGAACTCGGTGCCGAAGTTACCTGGTCATCGTGCAATATTTTCTCTACACAGGATCATGCTGCCGCTGCAATTGCCGCTGCCGGCATTTCGGTATATGCCTGGAAAGGTATGACTGCCGAAGAATTCGACTGGTGCATCGAACAAACACTTTGGTTTGGTGAAGCGCGTAACCCGCTGAATATGATTCTCGACGACGGCGGTGATCTCACCAACATGGTGTTCGACAAATACCCCGAGCTGGCTGCCGGAATCCGTGGTCTTTCTGAAGAAACTACAACCGGCGTACACCGCCTTTACGAGCGTATGAAAAAAGGTACGCTCATGGTACCCGCCATCAACATCAACGACTCGGTGACCAAATCGAAATTCGATAACAAATACGGTTGCCGCGAATCGCTGGTAGATGCCATCCGCCGCGCTACCGATATTATGCTTGCCGGTAAAGTAGCCGTAGTAGCCGGTTACGGCGACGTAGGCAAAGGCTCTGCACAATCGCTCAGCAGTCAGGGTGTACGCGTTATCGTTACCGAAATCGACCCCATTTGCGCCCTGCAGGCTGCTATGGACGGATACGAAGTACGTAAAATGGACGAAGCCGCCCGCCGCGCTGATATTATTGTTACCGCTACCGGCAACATGAACATCGTTACCGAGCGCCATTTCCGCAGCATGAAGCACAATGCCATTGTGTGCAATATCGGACACTTTGATACCGAAATTGATATGGCCTGGCTCAATACAAACTACGGCCACTCCAAAGAAGAAATCAAACCGCAGGTGGATAAATACACCATCGACGGTAAAGACATCATTGTACTTGCCGAAGGTCGTCTTGTAAACCTGGGCTGCGCCACCGGCCACCCCTCGTTTGTAATGTCGAACTCATTTACCAACCAGACACTTGCCCAGCTTGAGCTCTGGACCAACACCGCCAGCTACGAGAAGAAAGTGTACACCCTGCCCAAGCACCTTGATGAAAAAGTAGCTATGCTGCACCTCGCTAAAATCGGTGTGGAGCTTGATGTGCTTTCGTCCGAGCAGGCTTCTTACATCGGTGTGGAAGTGGCCGGCCCCTTCAAACCCGAGCATTATCGCTATTAAGAAAATCCGGTGTTATTCTATTGCAAAAGAGGCCGCGTTTTTTCGCGGCCTCTTTTGCATTTATGCTTGTGCAGTGTTCAACGAACTGTGGCCGTGAGCCCATAGTTAGTTGTAAATACGAATACTATTCCCGTCGAAAACGGTGTTGTATTGTTTGAGCGGAACAAGCGCCGGAGTTTGAATGGCACTCCCGTCGGAAAGCAGAAACTTTGAGCCGCACGAACGATCTTCAAGAATCACATTTGAAGAATCCACGCTTACCTGAGACGCCGCTTCATCAGGTCGATATGGGCAGGTACGGTCGAAAGCCACAAATTCATTCTGGCTTTTGCGATGCAGCACAATGCCACGGTAGCCGCCATTTACATAAACCCAGCCGCCAATGGTTGTCAGGGCCGTGTTTTGCGGGTCGTTCAGGTAAAGCAACACGTTTACAGCCACATTGGGTACTACCTGCTGCTCGCGGCGGCAGGTGGTAAAAAGCAGCATAGCGGCTCCGCAAATGAATAAAAAGGCACGTTTCATGCTGATAAAGTTAAGCCAAACGGCGTGAAAGAGAATCGGAATAAAAAACATAAATTTGTAAGTAATGGAATACAGACGAAAATTATGGATGCGGGTTGTGTGGCTTGCCTTATTTTTTCTGCCCCTGCTTGCCACAGCTCAAACAGCAGGAGGCGAGGGGGGAAGTTCTTCGGGAAGCGGTACGGAACAGAAAGCGCCCAGCAGCAAACTGGAAAGGCAAAAGGCCAAACAAAAGTGGAAAGAGGAGCGGAAAAAGAAGATGATTGATGAAAAAGCCCGCAAAGAGTACCGCAAAAAATTCAACAACGATAAGCGCACCCGTAAGCAAATGAAAAAAACGGCCCGCAAATCGAAAAGACATAACGAAAACAAACGGAAATTCTTCCTTTTCAGGTGGTTTTCAAAAAAATAGGCTTCCCGTTATTACCAGTTATACCGCCCAAACGTCCGATTACGGTTTAATATAAACCAACAAAAAGAATCATGTCTCCGGGATATTATTTCTATATAGCGATTATTATCTTTGTTTTAATATACCGCATGTACCGGAATGCGGTAAAAGCGCAGAAGCGCTCAACAGGTTCATCCCAGGTGCCGCAGCAGCGTCAGGCATCACAGCAACAGGTTGATCAATGGCTGCGGCAAGTCGTTCTTTCAAATCAGGTGCAGGCTCAGCAGCCTCAGCAGGCTCATCAATCACAACCCACGGCGTATGCGTCATACTCCAGTGAAGAAACAATTGATGAAATGGCTGGTGATGCCGAGTTGAGCATCGAAACCGAACTCCATGAGTTCGAAAACCGGAATACATCCCCCCAAAATACCCCGGACGGATTAAATTTTGTTGCAAATATTTCCACATCCCTCCCCGCAACAGATTCACCCGACTGGCAGAATGCGGTAATAATGAGCGAGTTACTGAATAAGCCCAAAGCCTTCCAATAGGTTTTAGTGCTTCGTTTTAGATTCTGCAAAGAATTGTTAAAACTTCTTTTGCACGTCAAAAACAAAACTTTCTATATTTACCGACTTCAATTTGCACGACCTATATCTAAAAGGTACAACGAAACAGATTAAACTATGCTGCGAAAACTCTACGTTGCACTTGTTCTGCTCATTGCAGGCACGGGCGTTTCCTGGGCCCAAAGTGGCGGTGCCATTAAAGGGAAAGCGATTGACAAAGCCACAAGGGAAGGTATTCCCTTTGCTGTCATTACAGCTTCTCTTAATGGTGTCAATGTTACTGGGGCTGTTACCGACATTAACGGTGACTTTACCCTTAAACCAATTGATGCCGGTAAGTACACGGTGAAAGCCCAGTACACAGGCTATCAGACAACCGAAATGCGTGACATTGTTGTTTCAGAATTGAAAACAACCTATATCACCATTGAAATGAATGCCACAGCCACCCAGCTTACTCAGGTGGAAATTGTGGAATATAAGGAACCGCTGATCGACCCCGATACCAAATCGGGTGGTACGGTTACCCGCGAAGAATTCCTTGCCATGCCTTCTAAGAACATTAACTCGGTAGCTTCTACTACTGCCGGTGTTTATCAGTCTGACGAAGGCAAAGGCATCAACATGCGCGGAACCCGCTCGGGTGGTACCGCTTACTTTATTGATGGTCAGCGCGTAATTGGTTCAGCCAATATGCCGCAGCAAGCCATTGAACAGGTAAGCGTTATTACCGGTGGTGTACCTGCCCAGTTTGGTGACGCGGCCGGTGGGGTAATTAACATTACCACGCGTGGCCCGCAAAGCCAGTACTTTGGTGGTGTGGAATTAATCACCTCTGAGGTGCTCGACGATTACGGCTACAACTTTGTGGGTTTCAGTGTAGGTGGTCCTATCTGGATGCGCAAAGATTCTGCCGGCAATAAATCGCCGGTACTCGGCTTCATCCTCTCCGGTGAAGGCGTTTCAGAGCGCGATCCTGATCCCTCTGCCATTGGTGTATATAAGGTAAAAGACGACGTACTGCGCAACCTCGAAGCTAATCCGCTTCGTCCGGCTCCGCTCGGTACCGGCTTTGTACGTAACTCCGAGTACATCCGCATGGATGATCTCGAAAAAATTAGAGCCCGTCAGAATGTGGCTCAGCGCGCTTTGCGTTTGAATGCTAAAATCGACTTCAAACCCACTGCTAACCTGAATATTACTTTCGGCGGATCTATCGACTATCAGCGTGAACATGCATTTACCTATGAGTATGCCCTGTTCAACCCGGTAAACAACCCGCAAATTACACAGAACACCTGGCGTGTGTATGCCCGTCTTACGCAGCGTTTCGGGAATACCAACCAGGAATCGGCTTCGAACATTAAGAATGCGTTCTATACCTTGCAGGTTGGTTATACCCGCTACCAGTTCACACGCGAAGACGATACCCACAAAGACGATTACTTCCGCTACGGTCACGTAGGTAAGTTTACGCTTTATAAAACCCGTTTCTTCCTGCCCGGAAGTGTAACCCTGCCTGACGGCAGTGTGGTAAGCGGCTATGTACAGCAGGCTTTTACCGATTCGGCACTTACTTTCGACGGTTCTAACTCGTCAAACCCGCTCGGTACAAACTATACCGACTATGTGTTTAATAACTTTGATGGCGGTCTGCAGAATTATGATCAGGTAGTAGCTAACCTCGGTTTGCTCAACGGTACACGTGCCCCCAGTGTATATTCACTTTGGTGGAACACCGGCCGTCAGTTCCCCGGTTACCTCAAGCAGGATCGTCGTCAGTTCCGCGTATTCACCAGCTTCTCTGCCGATATTAAAAACCACGCCATTCAGGTTGGTTTCGAATTCGAACAGCGCAACGAAAGTGAATACAGCCTGAGTGCCATTGACCTCTGGACCCGTATGCGCCAGCTGGCCAACTTCCACCTTACCCAGCTTGATCTTGCCAACCCGACCGAAGTGAACTACGGTACCTATAATGCTTACCTGTTTGAGCGTCTTTACGACGGCAGCCAGCAGCGTTTCTTCGACCGCTCTGTTCGTGAAGCCATGGGCCTTAGCGCCACAGGTACTGAGTGGATTGACATCGACAACATGGATCCGACGTTCTTTACCATGGATATGTTCAGCGCAGAAGATCTTCTGCTCGACGGCAGCAACATTGTATCCTATTATGGATATGATCATACCGGCAAGAAAATCAGCGGTACTCCTTCTTTCGATGATTTCCTCAATAAACAAGAAAACGGCAACTTCACACGTACCATCGGTGCTTTCCGCCCGATTTACATGGCCGGTTACATTCAGGATAAATTCGACTTCAAGGATATTAAGTTCAACGTAGGTGTACGTATCGACCGTTTCGATGCTAACCAGCAGGTACTGCGTGATCCTTATGTATTCTACGAAACCAAAACTGTTTCTGAGGCCACTAATTTCAGCCACCCCTCAAACATGGGCAGCGACTACGTGGTATATGTAAACGATCTGAACAACCCGACACAGGTGGTAGGTTATCGTAACGAAAACACCTGGTACAACGCGCAGGGTAACGAAATTTCAGACGTATCTCTGATCGCTCAGGCTACCAGCACAGGCCGTATTACTCCTTACCTGGTTGATCCCAGCCAGAAAGTGGTAAATGCAAAATCGTTCCGCGATTATGAGCCCCAGCTGAACATCATGCCCCGTATCGCGTTTGCGTTCCCGATTTCTGAAGAAGCTAACTTCTTTGCTCACTACGATGTACTTACACAGCGTCCGACCGACGGTTTCCGTCTCGACCCGATTCAGTATCTGTACATTCAGAACCGTGTGGGTGCATTCAACAACAACCCGAACCTCCAGCCGCAGCGCACTACCGACTACGAGCTTGGTTTCACACAGACCCTGAACGAGCGTAAAAACTCAGCCATTACCCTTTCTGCATTCTACCGCGAGCTTCGCAACATGATTCAGGTAGTTGCCGTGAACTTTGCTTACCCGTCGAACTACCTCACCTATGGTAACATCGACTTCGGTACTGTAAAAGGTTTCACCGTGGCTTATGACCTCCGCCGTACGGGTGGTGTTCAGCTTACCGCCAGCTACACCCTTCAGTTTGCTGATGGTACCGGTTCAGGTGCTACCGAAGCGCAGAACCTGGTGGCTGCCGGCCAGCCTAACCTGCGTACAACTCTTCCGCTCAGCTTTGACCAGCGTCATGCGATCGTAACCAACATCGACTATCGTTTTGGTTCTGGTGCCAACTACCGCGGTCCGGTTTGGTCAATGGGTAAAGGCGATAAGAAACGCGATGTACGCGTGTTTGACAACGTAGGTGCCAACGTGGTATTCCGTGCCGGTTCAGGTACACCCTACACCCGCCAGTCGAACGCAACGCCCGAAGCTCAGTTCGGTGTAGCTGCCCGTCCGCTGCTCGATGGTATGATCAATGGTTCACGTTTGCCCTGGCAGATTCGTGCTGACCTTCGTATCGACAAGAACGTAGATCTTACCTGGGGTTCAGGCGACAACCAGAAAGTGGCAAACCTGAACATCTACCTTCAGGTGCTCAACGTGCTCAACACCCGTAACGTACTTAACGTTTACCGCTACACCGGTAACGCTAACGACGATGGCTACCTGACTGATGCCAGCACTCAGGCACTCATCGCTGCGCAAAACGATCCCCAATCGTTCCGCGATCTGTATTCTGTGAAAATGGCAGACCCGACATTCTACAGCATTCCCCGTCGTATCCGTCTGGGCATTATGCTTGACTTCTGATCCCGGTTTGTATCGATCAATACACAAAACACAAGAAGCGAACGAATTAAATAAAGGAAGCGAAAATGAATACCAAGCGTCCATACTACATCCTCCCTGTTGCAGCTGCGATGGCATTTGCGGTAACAGCTGGTGCCCGTGAAAATGGTGCATCTGGCAACCGCCAGGGATTTTCAGGTAATCGGGGCAACTCGTCGCAACAACTTGCGTCATCCTGTACCCCTGCTACCGCACAAACCGACCTCGATGTCAACAACGTACGCACAACCATCCTTGGTGGCGGCGATATGTGGTGGGATTTGAGCAACGCCAAATACGAAGTTCCCAAAGGCGGCCGTGCTCACTCCTCATTTGCAGCCTCGCTCTGGATTGGTGGTCTTGATGCGGGTGGCCAGCTTAAAGTAGCGGCTATGACGTATCGTCAAACAGGTAACGACTTCTGGCCCGGTCCGCTCGATACCACTACGGCTTCCATTGAAGCCGATCAGTGCGTAGCTTACGACCGTCACTGGAAAATTACACGTAAAGAAGTAGAGGATTATGCCGCATGGTATGCTGATCCCGCTGCTTATCCCGGTTACACCGTGCCGCTGACCATTCAGAACTGGCCCGGTAACGGCGACCAGTCGCTCGGTCAGGGACGTTTTCTGGCACCTTTTACCGACATCAACCAAAATGGTGTGTATGAATGGGCTGCCGGCGAATATCCTGGTTACGACCTGACCAACTCGCTGGGCTGTACCAAGTTTCAGCTTTACGGTGACCAGACACTCTGGTGGGTGTTCAACGATAAAGGTAACGTACACTCTGAAACCGGTGCCAACCCGATTGGTCTCGAAATTCACGCGCAGGCTTTTGCCTTTGCCACCAACGACGAGATCAATAACATGACCTTCTACGCCTATAAGGTTATCAACCGCTCGTCAATCACCCTTAACAATACCTATTTCGGTAAATGGGTTGACTCTGACCTTGGTCTTTACAACGATGACTATGTAGGTTGCGACGTGGTACGTGGTTTGGGTTACACCTACAACGGAACACAGAACGACGGTGGTAGCCCCCAGCCCAGTGTGGGTACTTACGGTGCCAACCCGCCTGCATTTGGTATGGACTTCTTCGAAGGACCGGTAGCCGATGCCTTTGACGGTGTGGATAACGACCGCGACGGTGTAACCGACGAATCGGGTGAGCAGATCATCATGTCGAAGTTTATTTACTATAACAACGACTTCTCTGTAACCGGTAACCCTGAAAACGGTACGCATATTTACAACTACCTGACCGGTTTCTGGAAAGATGGTACGCCTGTAACTTATGGTGGAAACGGTTATGGCGGCTCACAGCCTTATAACTTCATGTTCCCCGGCGATACAGATCCCAACAACTCTGTACTTTGGTCTGAAATCACCGAAAACAACACACCTGCCGACCGTCGCTTCCTTCAGTCTGCAGGCCCCTTCACCCTCCAGCCTGGCGCGGTGAACTTTGTTACTGTAGGTGCTGTTTGGGCGCGCGCAGGTAGCGGTGGCCCGGCAGCTTCAGTAGAACTGCTGCGTGTAACCGACGATAAAGCACAAAGCCTGTTCAACGCTTGCTTCCGTACACTCGACGGACCTGATGCTCCCGATATGGACTTCCAGGAACTCGATCGTGAAGTAGTGCTTTACCTGAGCAACAAACCCACCAGCAATAACTACCTTGAGTCATACGAAGCTGCTGATCCTTCAATTACATACAGCGCACTCGTAGGTTCACCGCTCGATACCACCTTCAATTTCGAAGGCTACCAGATTTTCCAGCTGAAAGATCAGTCTGTAACCACAGCTGACCTTTATGATCCTGACCGTGCCCGTCTTGTGGTGCAGTGCGACGTGCGTAACGGCGTTACACAACTCGTAAACCTGAACCGTAACGAAGCGCTCAACGCTGATGTACCGCAGGATATGACGCTGATTGCGGATGATAATGGTATCGTGAAGTCGTTCAGCATTACCGAAGATGCGTTTGCTTCCGGCGACCGCCGTATGGTGAACCACAAGACCTACTACTTCATGGCTCTTTCGTATGCTTACAACCGTTACCTTACTTATGACGATGTAACATACGATCCGTTTAACCCGCTTTCACCCTCAAACATTGGTCAGAAGAAGCCTTATCTCGCTGGCCGTAAAAACGTGAAAGTGTACTCTGTTATCCCGCACATCCCCAGTCCTGAACTTGGTGGTACTGGCCTGAATTCATCTTACGGTTCAGGTCCGAAGATCACCCGTATCGAAGGTTGTGGTAATGGTAACAATGTAATTGATCTTACACAGGCTTCAGTTGATGCGATTCTGGCTCAGACCACGGTTGACCAGGGTGGTACCAGCCGCCTGAACGAAGTTACCTATGAGAATGGCCGTGGTCCGATCAATGTGAAAGTAATTGACCCGCTTAACGTTCCCGAAGGTGATTTCCAGGTGAAGTTCATCAACAACCCGTACTCAAGCTTCTCTGTAGCTTCCACCGCTAACTGGCAGCTCATTGATGTAACCAATACCGCATCACCCACTCTCGTGGCTACTTCAGAACGTGCCATTAACATGGTAAGCGTGTTTGCCAACGAGCAGCTTCTGCCTGATCTGGGTCTTTCAATTACCATTTCACAGGTACAGGATCCGGGTTCACAAAACAACCCTGATAAAAACGGCTACCTCGAATCGAGCATTACATTCAGTGAGACCACACGCCGCTGGCTCAGTGGTATTGTAGATACCGATGGTCAGAATGCCTTCAACTGGATTCGTGCGGGTTCAAATGCCGGTCCTCAGGGTACCTGTCAGGCTCAGCTCGACGACGAGAAAGCCGCTAACGTATGGATTGACCAGGATGGTATTTACGAAGGTGTGGTTGACGGAACCTGGGCGCCTTACCGCCTTACTGCCACCAACCCGACACCCACAGCTACCACAATTTGTTATGATGCAGGTCCGGCTTTCCCGACCACCGCTTCAAACCTTACCCAAACCCGTATGAGTTTCCTCTCAAACGTGGATGTGGTACTGACCAACGATCGTTCGAAATGGACCCGTGTTCCTGTATTGGAAGTTGGTCCTGTACGTCAGCTTAACCTCGGTCAGCGTGAGCATTTCACCCTGCGCACTTCACCCTCTGTAGATCAGTGGGGCCGTAAAGCAGGTGATCCGGGTTATGATAATGCCACAGGTGATCTTATAGGCACTACAGGTATGAGCTGGTTCCCCGGTTATGCAATTAACGTAGAAACCGGTGAGCGTTTGAACATGGCATTTGGTGAGAACACTTCACTTGGCGCCGAAAACGGACGTGATATGCTTTGGAACCCGACTGCCAATATCAGCACCACATTCGGTGATCTTCTCTGGGGCGGTTTCCACCATATTTATGTATTCGGTCACAACGGTAACCGTGTGTACTCTGGTAACTCGGATCCGAACCTGAACGGTACACTCAGCGATATTCCGGCCTATGACCGTGGCGTAACCATGCGTCGCATTCTGACCTCTACCAATGCCAATACAGAACGTGCTGAGATTTTCAAAGACGCGATGTGGGTGAATATTCCGGTGCTTGCTGATAATTACAGCAACTATACCTTCAATTACACCGGCTCACCGCTGCCTTGCGACGTGAAAATCCGTCTGCGTGTTGCCAAGCCTTACCGCCGTTTCTACACGGGTCTGAACACTGTGAGCAACAACGTTATTGCCAATACAGACAGTGCTGGTGGTCCTAACTCAGGTCAGCCTGCAGTGCAGAACGCCAACAACCCGATGTACTTCTTCAGCACAAAAGATCTGAAAACACAGAAGGCTGATAACGAAGTGGCTAAGAATGCGCTTGATCTGATTAACGTGGTTCCGAATCCGTACTACGCTTATTCAGGTTACGAGAAAAACCAGCTCGACAACCGCATTAAGTTTACCAACCTTCCCGATAAATGCACCATCCGCATTTACACGGTAAGTGGTACACTGATTCGTACCTTCACCAAAGACTCACCGATTACTTCACTCGACTGGGATCTGAAGAACCAGGCTAACATTCCTGTGGCCAGCGGTCTTTACATCATCCACGTGGAAGTACCCGGAGTGGGTGAAAAGATCCTGAAATGGTTTGGCGTAATGCGTCCGCTTGACCTCGATGCTTACTAAGAAGCAGGGAACAGAAACAGACAGACCATTTTAGAACATTCTATTGCACAAAATCATGAAACAGCATAAAGTCCTTGCCTCTATTCTTGCAGCAGCGTTGCTGGCCGGTTCGGCCGGCAACCTGCAGGCAGGTAACGAAGACCGCGCCGGACAGGCCGGTGCCAGCGAACTGCTGATTAATCCCTGGGCTCGTTCCTCAGGTTGGGCCGGTGCCAATACAGCCGGTATCCGTGGCCTCGAAGCCATGTACTTTAACGTAGCCGGTACAGCTTTTACCAAGCGTACTGAGCTCATGTTCTGCCGTACAAACTGGCTTTCAGGTGCAGGTATCAACATTAACTCGTTTGGTTTTACCCAGCGTGTGGGCGAAACGGGTGCGATTGGCCTTGGTGTGATGTCGATGGATTTCGGTGATATTCCGATTACCACCACCGATCTTCCCGAAGGCGGTATCGGTACATTCCGTCCGAACTTTACCAATATTGGTCTTTCGTATGCAAAAGGTTTTTCTGAGAATATTTATGGTGGCATCGCCATCCGTGCTATTTCAGAATCAACTGCCGATGTGGCTGCACGCGGTGTTGCGCTTGACGCCGGCATTCAGTATGTAACCGGTAAATACGAGCAATTAAAGTTCGGTATTGCACTTCGCAACGTGGGTCCCCGCATGCGTTTCAGCGGCGACGGCCTTTCGTTCCGTGGTGTGGCTCCGTCAGGAACCTACTCAATGACCATTGAGCAGCGCTCGTCAGACTTCGAATTGCCTACCCTTATTAACATTGGTGGTTCATACGATTTCTATTTCTCGAAAGACAGCACCTCGATGAAGAACAACCGCATTACTGTGGCTGGAAACTTCGTATCGAACTCTTTCCAGAAAGACAATTACCGTGTGGGTGTGGAATACGCATGGCGCTCTATGCTTATGATCCGCGCCGGTTACGACTATGAAGCCGGTATTACCAAAGATGAAACCCGCACCACCGCTTTCACCGGCCCTTCTGCTGGTGTTACGGTAGAACTTCCGTTCTCTAAGCGCGGTTCAACCTTTGCAGTAGATTATTCTTACCGTGCTACCAACCCGTTCAACGGTGTGCATAGTTTCGGTGCCCGAATAAATCTCTGATCGGTTTACCAGAAAAAGTACAACGGCATCCCTGTTTTTTCAGGGATGCCGTTTTTTTATCCACTTGCCAATCGTTACATGCCGGATGTGCGATTGTGCTTGTAATACGGATTTCAGTAAGTTTTATTTGTAGTGTTGATTTGCTGATACGCATTATCCCCGCTTCGTGCTTCATCCCTGTGGCCATCCCCGGCCGGTTTATCCCCAAAGCTGATTATCCAGCTGTTTTTCATCCCCGCTTTAGTTGTTAGCTGCATCTGAAACAGATCATTTGATCAATGCGCTGATTTATCACTCATTAACTTTTTGAGCGTATGAAGCTTTATTACCCAATCACACTCGCCTTTATTTTTATGGCGTTAACGGCCCGCTCGCGCGAGACAGGAGCCGGAAGCAACAGAATGCCTGCACAAACTGTATCACCCGAAAGGGTGGCCGCATCGTGTACACCGGCATCGGCACAAACAGATCTTGATATAAACAATGTGCGCACCACAATTTACAATGGTGGTGATATGTGGTGGGATCTGACCAATTCACCACGCTACGAAATCCCGAAGGGAAGCCGCGCACATTCGTCGTTTGCATCGTCGCTTTGGATTGGCGGACTTGATGCAGGCGGGCAATTGAAAGTGGCTGCACAAACCTACCGGCAGGCCGGAAATGATTTCTTTCCCGGCCCGCTCGATAATAATGCGGCCACCGAAGCCGACATTTGTACACAGTTCAATAAGATTTACGAATTATCGCGCAAGGATGTAGAAGATTTTGCGGCGTGGTGCGCCGATCCTTTATCGTTTCCGGGCTATACGCCTCCCGCATCCATTGTAAACTGGCCCGGCAATGGCAACATGGCACTGGGACAACTTCAGTTTCTGGCTCCGTTTGAAGACAAAAACGGAAACGGAATTTATGAATGGGAACAGTGCGAATATCCTGCATTCAATTTGTCGGGGCTGCCCAACTGCTCGAAAAATCAGCTCTACGGCGATCAGAATTTATGGTGGGTATTTAACGATCGCGGCAACGTGCATACACAAACCGGCGGCGAAGCCATTGGTCTCGAAATTCGTGCTCAGGCGTTTGCATTTGGTACAAACGATGAGATTAATAACATGACTTTTTACACGTATCAGATCATTAACAGAAGTAATATCCGACTCGAAGAAACTTACTTTGGTCAGTGGGTTGATTCTGATCTGGGCTATTTTAAAGATGATTATGTGGGTTGCGATGTACAGCGTGGTTTGGGTTATACCTACAACGGTGTGGCGAATGATGGAGGAAGTGCGCAACCTTCACTTGGTGCATATGGCGCAAATCCTCCGGCCTTTGGCCTCGACTTTTTCGAAGGCCCGCTTGCTGATGAGGGTGATCAGATAGACAATGATCGCGACGGTAGTTTTGATGAAATCGGTGAGCAGCTCATCATGTCGAAGTTTGTATATTACAACAACAGTGAAGCTGTAACCGGCGAGCCGCAGAATGCAACCCATTATTACAATTATCTGCGCGGTTTCTGGAAAGATGGCACGCCGATTACTTATGGCGGCACTGGCTACGGCGGTTCGCAACTTGCCAACTTTATGTTTCCGGGCAATACGGACCCGGCCAATGCTATTTCACAATGGACAGAAGTAACGGCGGGTAATACGCCCGACGATCGTCGTATGCTTACTTCTGCGGGGCCATTTACACTGGAAGCCGGTGAAGTAAATTACATTACAGTAGGTGCTGTGTGGGCACGTGCATCATCAGGCGGTCCGATGGCTTCAGTTGAGCTGCTGCGTGTAACGGATGATAAAGCACAAACACTGTTCAATTCCTGTTTCCGCACACTCGACGGGCCGCGTGCGCCGGATATGAATATTCAGGAACTTGATCGTGAAATTGTAATTTATCTGAACAATTCGCCCTCAAGCAATAATTATCTCGAAAATTTCAGCGTGTCGGATGCGAATATTGTAGCCTATCATAATCTCGTAACACGTTACGGCGGCACCGGGCTTGATACCACATACAACTTTGAAGGCTATCAGATTTTTCAGCTTAAAGATGAAACGATAAGTCTTACGGATGTATATGATACCGACAAAGCACGCCTGGTGGCGCAGTGCGATGTGCGCAACGGAGTGGCACAGCTGGTAAACCGTAACCTCGATGCTTCGTTGGGAATGGAAGTTCCGGTTGATATGACCTTGCGCGCCGACGATAAAGGTATTCAGCACTCCTTCAGCATACGCGAGGATGCTTTTGCAAGCGGAGATCGCAGGCTGGTGAATCATAAAACATATTTCTACACTGTAAGGGCTTATGCCTATAACGAGTATCTGAAATATCTCGAAGAGTCGTTTGATACGCTGAATCCGAACAAGCCTTCTAATTTCGGTCAGAAGAAACCCTATCTGGCCGGACGAGGAAATATTGTAAAATATTCAGCCATCCCCCATATTCCCTCGCCCGAACTTGGTGGCACCAGTCAGACTTCACTTTACGGTTCGGGCCCTGAAATAACGCGTGTGGAAGGCTGCGGCAACGGAAGTCAGATAATTGATCTCACGCTCGAATCAGAACGCCGTATCTTAAATGCGGTTACGGTTAACAATGGCGGAACCAGTCGTGCCGATACAATTACCTATGCAGCTGGCAGAGGCCCTGTAAACATAAAAGTGATTGATCCGCTGAATGTGCCTGAAGGTGATTTTGAACTGCGGCTTATCCATAATCCGTATTCAAAATATTCGGTGACTGATACGGCCCGCTGGGAGTTACGCCAGACTACTCCGGTAAACAGGGTAGTAGCAGTTTCCGACCGTGCAATTTCAATGGCCAGTGTGTTTGCCAACGAACAGCTGATTCCTGATCTGGGCCTTTCCATTACAGTAAGTCAGGTGCAGGATCCGGGACTACAGCGTAACCCCGACAAAAACGGTGTACTTGAAGCGACAATTACATTCAGCGATGAAACCAAACGCTGGTTGAGCGGAGTAAAAGACCGCGACGGGCAGCAGCCGGGCAACTGGATCCGTTCGGGTAATGTGCGTGGCGATACCACTGATCCCTGCCGCATCTTTTGGGACGATGAACGTCAGTTCAATTACAGCGGTATCTGGTTTGATGAAAATCAGGAATTTGAAAAACTGATTGATGGCACCTGGGCGCCCTACCGGATGTGTGCGCTTAACCCGCAGCCTTCGGCCGTATCAATATGCAACCCTGCCGGTCCGGTATTAAACAACGGTGTTGCACTTAGTGCAAACAAGCTGGAAAATACGGCCAGCGTGGACATTGTGTTTACCAACGACAAAACGAAATGGACACGCGTGCCAGTATTTGAATCGGGCCCGGTAAAACAAATGAATCTGGGCCAGCGCGAAGCCTTTACCTTGCGTAATTCGCCCTCGGTGGATAAGCAGGGCACACAGAACAATGCCGCAGAAGCCGGCCTGATCAGCAGCACAGGTATGAGCTGGTTTCCGGGTTATGCTATAAACGTGGAAACCGGCGAACGCCTGAACATGGCCTTTGCCGAAAACACCGCATTAACAGCCGAAAACGGCCGGGATATGCTTTGGAATCCGAGTGCAAACGAACTCACTCAGTTTAATGAGGTGCTCTGGGGCGGAATGCATTATCTCTACGTGTTCGGGCACAATGGAAACCGTGTGTTCAGCAATGTGGATCCTGCGCTTGACGGAAAGCCAAGCGATATGCCGGCGTATGACATGGGCAAAGCTATGGTGGATATTATGCAATCGGCAGTAGCCAACACCTATCGCCGCGAAATTTGGGCCGATGCCATGTGGGTGAGCATACCGATGCTGGCTTCTAACTTTGCCAACCATCAGTGGAACTATGCCGGTTCGCCGCTTCCGTGCGATGCCCGTGTGCGCTTACGGATGGCGCGCCCCTACAAGCGTTTCTACAACGGAATGAATCCGGCAGGCGGAAACATCATTCTGGCTGCCGACAGCGCCGGAGCTTCACAGCCCGTGCAGAACAAAAACAACCCGATGTATGTCTTCAATACACGCAACCTGAAAGTGGCCACCCAAAACCACCATGCAGCGGTTAATGCGCTTGATCTGATTAATGTGGTGCCCAATCCGTATTACGCTTATTCGGGTTACGAGAAAAATCAGCTCGATAACCGGGTGAAGATTACCAACCTGCCCGATAAATGTAAAATCAGAATTTACACGGTGAGCGGAACGCTTGTGCGAACTTATACAAAAGACGATTCGCAGATTACTTCACTCGACTGGGATTTGAAAAATCAGGCCGGTATTCCGCTTGCCAGTGGTCTATACATTATTCATGTAGAAGTGCCCGGAGTAGGTGAGAAGATTCTGAAATGGTTTGGTGTAATGCGGCCAATTGATTTGGATGCGTATTGATGTTAATGTGTAAGTTGTTCTAAATCAGTATATTAATTATTTATTAAGGTGAATTTTGCAACCTTCAGGACTTGATTTTTTTACCTGAATCCGTATATTTGTAAGAAGAAGAGAGTCCCGGCGTACCAAACGCCGGGATTCTCTTTCTGTTTTGCAACGAGTTACTCACATACACGATAAATAGTATGTCACAAATTACTTATGTTACCGAAGAAGGGCTTCGCAAGCTGAAAGATGAATTACACTTTCTGAAAACCAAAGAGCGTTCAAGTATTTCGCGCCAGATAGCAGAAGCACGCGACAAGGGCGATCTTTCTGAAAATGCGGAATATGATGCGGCAAAGGAAGCACAGGGATTGCTGGAACTGAAAATTTCGAAACTGGAAGAGTTGGTAAGCAATGCCCGTATTGTGGACGAAAGCCAGCTTGATACTTCAAAAGTGCTGATTCTTTGCAAGGTAACGGTGAAAAACACCAAGAACGGCGCAAAGATGAGCTATACACTGGTGCCCGAAAACGAAGCGGATCTGAAGTCGGGAAAAATTTCAATCAATTCGCCGATTGCCAAAGGGCTTTTGGGCCGTAAAGTGGGCGATGTATGCGATGTAACCGTGCCTTCGGGCATGATGCAGTTTGAAATAGTTGATATTTCGCGCTGATGGCTTCCATTTTCACCCGCATTGTAAATGGCGAAATTTCATCGCATAAAGTAGCTGAAACCGCCAACTGCCTCGCGTTTTTAGATGTGTTCCCACTGGCAGCCGGTCACGTGCTGGTTATTCCTAAGCAGGAAACCGACCTGATCTTTGATCTCGAACCGGCCCAGTACACCGAATTACATCTCTTTGCCAGAGATGTGGCAAAAGCCGTTAAAAAAGCAATTCCCTGTCGCCGTGTAGGCGTGGCCGTTATTGGCCTTGAAGTACCGCATGCACATATCCATCTGGTGCCTTTAAATGAAATAAACGACATCAATTTTACCCGCGAAAAGCTGAAACCTACACAGGAAGAACTTGCCGAAACCGCCCGTAAAATAAGCGAAGCCTATCTGGCCGGATAATTCACCGCATACTGCCAAATCATTACAAAGGCTGTTTCCCCAACGAAACAGCCTTTTTTGGTGTTTGCCGTTCAGTACAACTTTCACTGAAACAATTTACCCGCTTACTTGACATCAGCCTGCTTCCTGCGTATCTTTATACTTCAATAACCCCTATGAACAATCATATTATCCGCCGGTTTGAATTGGAATTGCAGGTGCCCGACAAGACGCACGGCCTTGCGCTTCAGGATGAAATCCTGAATGGATACAAAGAACAAATTATTCAGTCTGTTTCTTCCGTGCTCGATGAGTTTGCGGGACCAGATGAGTTTCTCACCATTAACCGGCTGGTTATTGATACCGGGCAATTTTCAGAGAGCCGGTTTCATGAAATGTTTATCGGGCAGCTTCACGAAGTACTTTATACACAACTCGAAAAGCTGACCAATGAAGCACGGCAAAATCCCGGCGAGGAAGTCAGATTTTCCGATACCGATGCACATGGAAACAGCATAGAAGTGGCTCTGCAATTGAAAAGTAAGGCCCGCAGTACACAGGAAATTATTGCGTTCTGGCTCCTTTACGGGGCGTTGCCCTGGCAATCCAGCCAGCATAACCGTATAGAAGAGCTTGTAACGTCAACTGAGGGATCAGCAGCTATGCCCGCGCTGCTTGCCGAACTTGCCAGGCAGCGTCATTACAGCGGGTTCAGGCGTTTAGCGTTGCAGCTCAGGCTACCCGCGCTGCTCTGCTTATTTGCCGAAGAGCGTATGCGCCGAATAACCGCATTGCTGCATAAATACATCAGCAACCGGGCCGGCCTGCACACCGCTGCCGAGCTTCTGGCCATGCTGCTATATATACAAGCACAATGGCCTGCGGCTTCGTGGCCGGAAATACTTGCCTTGCTGCGGCAGGAAGTAACGCAAACACCAGCACCTGTTTATGCACACATAATGAAGGTGCTTTTTGATGACCCTTATTCACAGCGAGCTGCGCAAGACCAGCTCAGCCGGCAACCTTTGCAAATACCCTCGTCGGCACTATCACCTGCCGAGCAGGCTGAGCTGGCTCAGGTTATTGTACAAACCGCCACTCACGCCGACAGCCAAAAGACTGAAATACTTCAGCAACTCAGGCAGCAGCACAGCACACATACCTTACCCGACAACGAATATTTACTCGTACAAAATGCCGGGCTTGTGCTGTTGTTTCCGTTCATCAGCACCTTTCTTACCCGCACCGGCCACCTTCAGAATAAAAAGTTTGTGAGCCAGGCCGCACAGGCCGAAGCCGCTGTTTTGCTTCAGCTGCTGGTATGGGATAAAAATAACGAAGCTGAAAACACTGATCAGTTCGAAGAATCGCAGCTTCTGCTGAATAAAATACTCACCGGCCTTTCGCCCGATGCGCCCTTGCCTGCGCTGCATCAGTTTGATCCCGCACAGCTGCAAACATATCTCGAAGAAGCAGATAATGCCGTGGCACAGGCCATAAAATCATGGGAACTTCTCAAACGCACTACCGTGCCGGCCTTCCGGAAAATGTTTCTTCAGCATGAGGGCAAACTGAAAAGCAGTACCGATGGCTGGGATTTATTTATTGAACGTGACTCGTTTGATGTGCTTATTGATAAATTGCCCTGGCCCATTTCAATAATCCGGTATCCATGGACGGAAAAAGTCGTGTACGTAACGTGGTAATTGCCGGGTTATTGTGTAGTTTGAAAATCGGAATCATATTCAATTGTTTGTATGATTAATTTGAGAAAAAATGCTAAATAATCTTGATTTTGTTGTGCGTTTTAAATACATTTGGAGAGCATAAATTAATCAATAAGCCTAAATATTAACTAACCTCTTTTCGCCCCCAAACACACTATCTGTAACCCCGAAGTATCTCCTGATACTTACTGTTGCAACCGCAACTGCTCCCGTTTTTGTTTAATGATTTTACGTTCTGGTCTTCTCGCCGAAGACTGTGATACATTGTGCATATCCCCTAATGTAAACTGCATTATGCCTGTATTAACTAACCTCGTTCGCTCACTTACAAAGTATGAAATCCGTATGGTCCGTTCCATCATAGCGATGAGCGGTAAACGTGAAAGTTCAAAAAGAGATCAACTGTTTGAAAAGTTGCTGACCGGAATAAATGATGAGCAGGCTGCTCAGCAAATAGGGTATAAACACGCACGCATATCGGCGTATATTAACCTTAGTCAGCGTTTGCAGGATGATATTCTGAATGCGCTGTTGCTTTGTGAGCAGAGCAATGACGAAGAAATGCCTTTTTTGCAGGCGCAGTCAGATTGCCGGCGGGCTTTGCTGCATGCCGGATTGCTGCAGTCGCGAAGTTGTTTTGAGGAGGCGGATGCCATGCTTGAACGAACGCTGCGCACAGCCAGAAGGAGTGAGTTGTTTGCCGAACAGTTGCTGCTCAACGACCTTCGCCGAAATACGCCGCAGGTGCAGCAAAACCCGGAGCTGTTTAACGAAATAAGCACTGAAATTCGCCGGCTGCATGCGTTGCAGGCCGATGTGCTGGGCGCGAGGCAACTGCATTACGAAATGCTTTCACCCGGGCTGATCTGTTCGGTTTCAATGGCCGATTTTCAGTCGAAAGGCATGCAGCGATTGAATGAACTGGGTAAGCGCATCGGTAAGGGTTCATCGGTACGGATGAATTTTTACTACCAGCTTTCGGCAATGAATTTTTACTACACGATTCGCAGTTTTGATGAAGCCGCTAAACATGGCGGGGAATTACTCAAACTCATTGAATCAAACGCCATGCTGCATACACAAAGCAACGTAACCGCGGTGTGTGTTGAACTTGCGTCTATATCGCTGGCACAGGGGCAGCACGCGGCGGCAGCTGGTTTTGCTGAACAGGCAATGGATAATGCGCCTTCAGCTCAGGAACAGTATCTGCATGCTGCACGTATGCTGGCTCTGGCACATTTCAGAGAGGCAAACTATACCGCCGCCGCCAATACCATTTCGCAAACACTCAATACTGCCAAAGTGCGTCAATTCCCGCTTCCCGTGGCCAGGCTCGAATTGTTGCATGCGGCAGTGGCTTTGCAGGAAAAAGCCTACCATTCAAGCGCAAAACTGCTTGCCCGCTGCGGCGAACTGATGAACGACTACAAAGGCTGGATGGCCGGCTTTTTCCTTACCGATATGCAGCTCAACCTCGAACGCGGAATGCTTGATGTGGCCAGCCACCGGCTTGACGCATTCCGCTATTCGGTGCGACGCTTTGAATTGGATAAAAATCCGAACGATAAACGATTGGTTACCATTCTTCAGCTCCTGCAAAAACTTGTAAGGCTAAACCTCGGCTTTGACCAGCTTGATAAGCAGGAAGCCGAGCGCATCAGCCTGCTCCGCCAGAATGAAAATGATTTCTGGTGGAACCCCGCCGGTTACGAACTTATCCGGTTCGACCAGTGGATTACACGTTGCTATGCATAAATTATTGCTGAAAATTTCCCCGCTCATTGTTGTATATTGCGCTTCAACTGACCCTTCTGTCGAACCGGAAACGAACAGAACTGTATGACTATATTGATAAAACCTTTTGGTGAGAATAGTTGTGAAGATGAAAAACGATTGCTGGATAATAACTATGAAAAATATTATTTCCGCAACCGCCGGTTTGAAAACAAACTTCTCGACCGGAATACTTACCTGATTGTAGGCCGCCGGGGAACCGGCAAGTCATCGCTCATCGAATATTTTTCATTTGCTGATTTGCACGGGAAACACTTTCGCTGTATTGATGTAAACGAACCGCAGCTTTATCAGGTTGTACTCGAAAAAGTGGCAAGGCTGCTCGAAGAAAACACGCTCCACACAACGCATAAAACACGGCTCATCTGGAAGTACGTGATCTGGGCATTGATTTTCCGCGAATATACCGGGAAAGACGATGATATACGTATTGCCGACTTTATGGATGTGACTGATGAGAAGAAAAACACGCCTTCGCGCATTGTACTGAACATCATCCAAAGTCTGGTTACAAAATTTACCGGAGCAGAAGGCATTGAAGCCGTGTTTGATACCATCGAAGACAAGCTCAACTCCGAAGTATTCCGCCGGGCACAGGAAGCTGTACTTCGTTATTCAAAAAACGATGAGGCGGTTATTGCCATTGACTCCATTGAAGATTATCCCACCGGTAATTCAGCAATGATGGCGGCGATTTCGGCATTGATTGAGTTTGCTTCCGAATTCAACGGTGATTACAGCTATCGCGGACTTCATCTGAAAGTATTTATGTCGGCCGAAGTCTTTCCGCATTTGCTGGCATCAGTTATTCCCAACCCGCTCAAAGTAGTGCGTGATCCGCTGGTGATGCACTGGCGGCCAAAGGAACTTTTGCGTTTTGTATGCTGGCGCTGGTACATGCACCTGCGCGAAACTTCGCGCTGGAAAGAAGGCGACGTGGTTGATTTTGAGCGGCCTGCCGATGTGATGAAGAAAATTTGGGAACCCTATTTCGGGAAAGAACTGGTTAACGGAGCCGGCGTGCGCGAAAATTCGTTTGCCTTTATTCTCCGGCACACACAACTTCGTCCGCGTCAGCTGGTAATTATCTGCAACAAGTTCTTCAACATCATCAGCGATAATCATTATTACTCCGACAACCCCTCGCGCGATGCTGCCAGTTCGGTTGATTCGGTGCAATCACTGCTGGCTACGGAAGTCATCAACTCGTACAAAAAAATTCACCACAACGCCGATAAAATACTCAATGCGCTTACCGGTTTGCCCATGATGTTTAAAGGAAAAGACCTTGACCGTGTGGCACGTGTTACCAGCTCGCAGTGGGAAAACGAAGAATATTCGCCCTATAATTTCCGCATGTTGTGTGCCGAACTTGGAATTATTGGCCGTGTGCGCCGTTACAATGAAGCATCAGGCGTAATTGAAGCGGATTTCGAATATTTTAATGAGGATAATCTCATTCTTACCGACCGCGACGACTGCGTATTTCATCCGTTGTTCTTTCAGCGCTTCAATGTGCAGCATAATATTCCGAACGCAATTGTGTATCCGTTTCCCGATCATCCCGATTATCAGTTGTAAACGGATATTGCTTCGTACTTTTGCCTGATGGCCGAGCGCACCGACTTTTTTGCCGACATTGTTTTGCCGCTGGCGTTGCCCAACCTGTTCACGTATCGTATTCCGAAAAGCATGAACGGAAGTGTGGTGCCGGGCATGCGCGTAGTGGTACAGTTTGGCAAAAGCAAACTTTATGCGGCCGTGGTGTGGAAAGTACATGAAAATGCACCAAACTACACCGCTAAATACATTGAACACATTCTTGATCCGGAGCCGGTGGTTACTGAAAAGCAACTTGAGCTTTGGGAGTGGATGTCGGCCTATTACCTCTGCTCGCGTGGCGAAATTCTCATAGCGGCGTTGCCTTCAGGGCTGCGTCTCACCAGCGAAACACGCATCCTGCTCAATACCGAGCAGACTGAATCGCGCGAGGGTTTGAGCGACGAAGCGTTTGTGGTACTCGAAGCACTTGATGTACGGCAAACACTTACGCTCGAAGAGCTTTCAGCCATCCTCGACCGAAAAACCGTGTATCCGCTGGTGAAGGAGCTTATTGCAAAAGGCTTCATCCGCGTACACGAAGAACTGCAGGAGCGCTACCGGCCGAAGATCGAAAGCTTTGTGCGACTTGCCGATGCTTACAACAATGAAGACAAACTCCGCGAGGCTTTTGATGAACTAGAGAAACGTGCATTTCGCCAGCTCGAAGTGCTCATGTCGTTTATCCGCCTCTCCGACCGTTATGCATCGCCGCGCGAATTTGTAAAACGCACACAGCTTCTTGAAGCGGCTAAAGACAGCAGCGGCGGTGCTTTGCGCGGGCTCGTTACACGCGGCATTCTTGAGCAGCACGAGCTGGAAGTATCGCGTCTGCTGCGTGCTGAGAGCGAAGGTCGCCGCATTTTCCTGAGCGATGAACAGCAAAATGCGCTGCAACACATACGCACCACATTTGAAACATTGGATGTAGTGTTGCTTCACGGCGTTACGTCGAGCGGAAAAACAGAAGTGTATATCCGCCTCATTGCCGAGCAGCTTGAACAGCAGAAGCAGGTACTTTATCTCCTTCCCGAAATTGCACTCACCACGCAGCTTATTGTGCGTTTGCAAAAACACTTCGGCGAAAAGGTATTTGTGTATCACTCCAAATACAGCGAGCAGGAAAGGGTAGAAGTGTGGCAGCACATTCGTAAGGGCGGGCCGGCTGTGATTATCGGTGCGCGTTCGGCCTTGTTTCTTCCGTTTGAAAAGCCGGGATTGATTATTGTGGATGAAGAACATGATTCGTCATACAAACAGCACGAGCCTGCGCCCCGCTACAATGCGCGTGAAACGGCAATCTGGCTGGCACGGCTGCATGGTGCAAAAGTGCTGCTGGGCTCGGCCACACCTTCGGTAGAAACATTTTTTCTTGCCAAACAGGGGCGCTATGGTTTGGCCACACTAACCGGCCGCTTTGGAGGTACGGAGCTGCCGCAAATTGAAGTAGTGGATACAAAAGAGCTGGCGCGCAAAAAACTTATGCAGTCGCACTTTTCGCCGCAACTCATTGAAGGCATTCAGCAAACACTTGAGCGTGGCGAGCAGATAATACTTTTTCAAAACCGCCGTGGCTTTGCACCTTCCATCGAATGCCAGAGTTGCGGACATGTGCCGCACTGCATCCGTTGTGATGTGAGTTTAACCTACCACAAAGTATCCGATCAGCTGCGCTGCCACTATTGCGGCTATACCACACCACCGCCCAAACAATGCGAAGCCTGCGGCGATACCGATTTGCGCATGCGCGGCTTTGGTACGGAGAAAATTGAAGAAGAGCTTTCGCTCATTTTTCCCACTGCACGCATTGCACGCATGGATTTAGATACCACGCGTGGCAAAAATGCTCTGCATCAGCTTGTGGCTGATTTTGAAAATCGCAAAATAGATATGCTCGTGGGCACGCAAATGGTGACCAAAGGGCTCGACTTTGGGCACGTGGCACTTGTGGGCATTCTGCACGCCGATCAGTCGCTCAATTTTCCCGACTTCCGTGCCTGGGAGCGAAGTTTTCAGCTCATGGCGCAGGTGGCAGGCCGCGCGGGTCGCAGAAGTACGCAGGGGCGCGTAATCATTCAAACTTTCAATCCGCGCCATCCGGTTATTGAGCAGGTGGTGGCGCATGATTATATCGGGTTGTATCAGCAGCAACTTGCCGAGCGGCAGGAGTTCTCATATCCGCCTTTTCATCGCCTCATCAAACTCACACTCAAAACAAAAGACGAACATCTGCTCATTGCCGCTTCTCAACATCTGGCCGGTCAGTTGCGTGCCTACTTTGGTGCCCGCGTGCTGGGCCCTGAGTTTCCGCCGGTGGGGCGCATCCGCGATGAATACCTCAAAAATATCATGCTCAAAATTGAGCGCGAAGCCAACTCGGTAAAAGTAAAACAAATCATCGCCAACGAACTACTGAACATGCGCGCACACCCCGATTTTAAAAAAGTGCGTGTGGTGGCCGATGTGGATCCGGTGTAATTGAACCGAATGTGATACTAGTTCTAAATATTTCGGATTCATTATTTTTGTATCAAAATCCTTAATTACTCATGAAAAAAATAACCCTATCAATCATTCTAATTACGCTCTGGCTGTCAGCATTCGCTAATTCTAACCCCTCATTAATTTCGGGGTATATGCAACTTAATAATCAGTTTAAACCAGTCAGGAGTTATGGAATTGGTATGTCATTTCCGATTCTCAAAATAAATGAAAAACTGAGTATTACTACTGGAGGAGTCCTTTATTTTGGAGCAAGATCCGTTGTGACTGATTCATTGTATTATCTTCCGAATAACCAGTTTGCGCAATTGGTTGAGGTAACACGTAAGGGGCTTACTTTCAGAGCTAATCTTGAAGCGAATTATTATTTCATAGGTGATCCGGAGGTTGAATTCGGAGTCTATGGTTTTGCGGGGTTCGGTATTTTTCGCACCTGGTTAAAAACCAAAGAAATAGATAATTATGATCAAAACGCGATGCGTTTGCTCACCAATACTTCA
This sequence comes from Bacteroidota bacterium, assembly GCA_020402865.1. Taxonomy (NCBI): domain Bacteria; kingdom Pseudomonadati; phylum Bacteroidota; species Bacteroidota bacterium. The sequence continues at coordinate 49,382 of JADBYT010000040.1, forward strand.
GTGGGCGAAACAGTTGTAAGCGATTATACCATGCTGAGTCTGGGGGTGGGAGGAGAATATCAGGTTACTGATTACGTAGCTGCTTTTGCTGATTTACGCTTAATCAATCCAAGAGGTAGTTTTGGCTCAGCTGATGATATTTATATTAAGCGATACAAAAATTCATTCACTTTCGAGTTCGGACTTTGCATAAAAATGCTTTGAGAAAAATGGTAATGGAGCAAAAATTAGTTGATGACGTTCTGTTTGCCAATTCGTAATATTCAGATGTAATTCAGAAGAGGAGGCAAGTTCTGCTGGAGAGTAACTTGCCTGCAATATGGATTACTGGTTTAGGCAGAAGTCCCGGAGTACTTTTCCGGGACTTTGCATTTCAGCCTTTGCTACCAATGGCAAAAACGCATTTGTTCTTGAAGTATAGATACCCTCGGATATAGTTTTTACGGTAAGATTTCTATTTTCGTAGTAAGTATCTCCACGCATGTCACGCAGCGCCCCCAAGCTAAGTCAGTACAAAGCCAATGAACTATTTAAAAAGGGCTTGGTGCTGGCATTCAGCAAAAAGATAAAGCGTCGCAATCACAAAAAAGTATTTCAGCTATGGCTCGAAGCTGCAGAAAGCGGACATGTGCGTGCGCAGTTTTATACGGGTACATGCTACGACTTTGGTAAAGGCACACCGGTAAACCGCACACTAGCTTTATACTGGTATCTGAAAGCCGCACGAGCCGGGCATCGTGATTCGCAATACAATGTGGGCTTTTTTTACGGGCATGGCGTGTTGGGAAAAACAGATCATCGTAAAATGGTATTTTGGTACACCAAAGCGGCAAATGCCGGCCTTTTCGATGCCCAGCGGGATCTGGGGTATTCATACTTCTATGGTGAAGGTGTGAAGCAGAGCGATGAGCAGGCGGTGTACTGGTACAAAAAGCTGCCCGTCAAAACGATAGCAAAGCAATGTATAATCTTGGGTTATGTTATTTATATGGTGATGGTGTAGCCCGGTCTGAGCGTTGGGCAAGATTTTATATGACAAAAGCGGCACATTACGGACATCCGGTAGCGAAACGCAAACTAAAAGAGTTTGATGAGTAAAGTAAAACGGCCCCGTGTTTGTGCAGAGGCCGTTGATGATTTTACAGGTGGAATGAAAGAGTGAGAATGTATGAGCAATTATAAAATAAAATCGGCTTGTTCTTTCAATGATATTTTCACCTGCTTTTGTCCGAGTGTTTCGAGATATACCTGAAGGCCTTCTTTGCGGGCAATTTTCATCGGTTCGGTAAAGTCAGAATCTGCAGCCACAAGTACTAATTTATCAACCGTGCGGCGGTAGGCCATCCAGGCAATGTCAAGTCCGATTTTCATATCCACCGATTTTTGCTTGAAATCGGGCAGCAGCGGACCATCTGTTTTTTTCGGATCCACTTTCCAGCCGTCGAACGATAATTCGCCAAGCCTTAGTGAAAGCTGCGGATACGTGCGAAGGTGAAGATGCAACGAATTGCACGATTGGAAAATGGTGGTTTTCGAAAAATCAATGCGTGTGCCGTCGGGCCGCATCTGCACATCGCCGTAAGGGCGACAGTCGTAATAATAAATTCGGTGCAGAATATCTTTGCCAATATCTCCGGTTTGCTGCTGCACTTTCTGCATTAGTCCGTCGATAAAAGCAGGAATGTCCTGAATTTGCGGTGCGCGTTTGTACTTGGCTTTGTAACGGTTTTTAAAGAAACCTGCGTCGATGAGAATGGCCACTTTGTAACTGGCATACATGGGAAATAATTGTTAAATGAATAAATTTTGAACAAGACATAACAGAAAATCTTAACCTATTGCGTAAAAAGAAAGCCGCCTCAGCCCATTATGCACAGACTCAGGCGGCAAGTTTAAATGTCAGCCTACTGACTTAGCGGATAAATGACACCACAAAAGTATATCCTCCCACCAACCTTTTCCAAATCCCCCCTCACTTTTTATCCCCTTCATCCACTAACTATTTCATTTTCAATTAATTTATTTTTCATCAACTCACGATTAAATTTACTTACAATCGCTTGTTGTCGTTTATGTGTAATTGAATGAAGGTTTGCAGGTCTTTAATCACTCAAAAAGTAATTGAGCAGCAAGTAAAGGTAAGCCTGATTAATGGCTTTGTTTCAACTCCTGTCTCAGTTGCTTTGATGTTTTCCGGCTTCCGTCGTGGCTCCAGCCTGGAGGGCCGAAAATGTAACCCAGCCTCTGTTTCAGCGTGAGTTTTTGCTTTTGATCCTGGTAAATATCTTTCCATTCGTGCACAACCGTGTTGAACGGATCGTAGGCATTGGGCAGATTTTTGGTAAGTCCGTAGCGAACCGGTTCTTCGTCACGTTCTTCCGCAAAAGTGCCAAACAAACGATCCCAGATGATAAGTACCATGCCCATGTTTTTATCAAGGTAAGGTACGTTGGAGGCATGGTGTACGCGGTGATGCGAAGGCGTGGAGAGAATCCATTCAAACGGTCCGAGCTTGCCTACGAAACGTGTGTGAATGAGAATGCCGTAAATCTGCGTGATTGCATACATAAGCATCACATCTTCCGGCCTGAAGCCAAACAGCGGAAGGGGAATAAACCAGATGAAACGGTAAAGCGGCTGAAACACGGAGGAGCGGAACCCCACGGTAAGGTTAAATTCTTCTGACGAATGGTGTGTAACGTGAACGGCCCAGAACAACCGGCAATAATGATCGACGCGATGAAGCCAGTAAAAAAGAAAATCTTCGGCAAGCAGCAGGGCGGTCCAGTAAATCCACGGTGTGTTTATCTGAACAACGTTATACTGCATAAACCAGCCCAGAAAGAGCAATACAAAACCGCGGAGCAGCAGATCGAGTCCGAAGTTAAGTGCCGAAAGCCACACGTTCATCAGCGTGCCGCGTGTAGTGTAGTAATGGCGGTTATGAAAATAGTTCAGCAGCATTTCACCCACAATAAAAACAAGGTAGAGTGGGGTGGAAATCATAAACAGGAGTTGCTCACGCACTAATTCCATGCCGCAAAAGTAATCATTCGTTATGCTTGGGCGTGAATTAACTGAGCAAGATCTTGTTTTAGGGCCATTGTGGTTTCATAGCCGCTCTCAAACAATTTTTCGGCCGATTTAAGTTCAAGCAGATTTACGTGTGCACAGGCTGGCGGTTCAATGAAAATGTCCCAGAGCGGTCGTTTTTGCTCGGTTTCGCGGCGTATTACCAGTTTGATGCTGCGGTCCACAAGTTGCATACGGCCTATTTTATTGCGGGTGGGCAGAATCGGGTTTACATTCACGGCAATAATTTTATGGCAACGATTCCGCAGCAAATCGGCCGGGATATTGTTCAGCACGCCGCCATCCACAAACACGCGGCCATCAATTTCAACCGGCTTAAACAACACCGGAATGGCCGATGAAGCACACATCGCCGGTACCAACGCTCCGCTGCTGAATACTACTGATTCGCCTGCATGAATATCGGTAGCCGGAATGAGCAGCGGAATGTGAAGGTCTTCAAAGCGATCGGGCAGGTATTGGGCAAACAGTTTTTGCGCACGCCCGAAGCTGAGTATGCCCGGCTGCTTACCCCACATTGAAGCCCATCGCCACACACTGTATTTGCGTATGAGTTTAAATGCGTCTTCGCCTGATTTTCCCGAGGCAAAAAACGCACCTGCCACCGCCCCTGCACTGGTGCCGGCAATGATATCCACCTTCACATTCAATTCTTCGAGCGCCTTTAACACACCAAAGTGCGCAAATCCGCGCGGGCCGCCGCCACTAAGTACTAAGCCAATCTGATGTTCGGGTTGCATATTTTGTAAAGTTAGGCAACTTCATCATTCATTAATCCCATAAAAAAACGACAGACCATTTACAGCCTGTCGTTTTTCAATCAATCCTGAAAATTACTTTTTACCCTTTTTTGCTGCTTTTATTTTTTCCAGCAGTTCTTTGGTTGCATCTGTTTTTTCGCCTTCTTTTTCGCCCAGCTCAATGGCACGTTTGGCCTGTTTTTCAGCCTCGTTGTAGTTGCCGGTTTTGTATAGCAGCGCGGCATACGTATCTACCAGTGCATACGAAGCTTCTTTCTCAGTTGCTTCTTTCATCCAGCCGGTGGCTTTTTTCAGCACATTCATATCGTCGCATTCTTCATACAATGTCCAGCTTACAAAGTTAGCAGCCGAAGGATTTTCGCCGGGCTTTGCATATTCCTCAAATGTGGCGGCATACTTTTCCCAGTTTTTGGTGGCCTGATAATACGTGGTTTTAAACGAGAACACGATGTCCTTATCGCCAGGATACAACTCGTTTACCTGCGTCATAATTTTAGTAAAGGCGGCATCGTCTTTGGCTTCACCGGCTGCTTTTACCCGGCTGAGCAGAACCTGCTGCACTTTATTGTCCACATTATATTTACCATACAAACGTGCATACGCTGCGCGGTTGGCCAGCAAATAATCAGCATGCTTCTCGCTGAGCGGGAAACGCCACATTACACTCCAGGCCACTTCCGAAAGCAGGTTTGTCTGGCTGTCGAGAAATTTGGCAATTTCTTCTTCCTGTGCGGGCTTTCGTTCTTTCGACGGGCCAAACGCATTTTTGTAAAACTCAGGGTAGCCTGGATCAAGCGCTGCACTGAGGCCGGGGCGTTTTTCCTGTTTGGCCGGGCTCATGGCGTTTTGAAGTTCGGTCACAAAATCGGCTGGTTCGCGGAAGCCTACAATGGTGTACACCAGTTCACCTTCGGGCGAAAACACAATGTAAGTAGGAAAGCTGGCAATATGATATTTCATGCTCAGCAGTTTTCCTTCTTCACGCTCCATATCGCGCTGTACAGAAATAAAGCGCGTGTTGAGCAATTCGGTTACGGCTTTATCCGGGAAGGTTTGTTTGTCCATCACCTTACACCAGTAGCACCAGTCGGTAAAGCCGTCGAGGAAAATATATTTGCCTTCGGCTTTTGCTTTGGCACGTATTTCGGTCCAGCTTCCGGTGCTGAAGTTAATTCCGCCACTTGCATAAGCGGCAGTGCTGCATAAGAGCAGGAAAAGGAAAAATTGTTTTTTCATAGATGATGTATTGAGCAGTTAAATGAATCAGCCGTTGATGGCTGATAACGGAAATGTTTCTTTTACACGAATTCCTTTTTCGGTAGCCACCACCGTGCAGCATTCATTTGCGGCATCGTGTTCGAAAAAGAGAATGTATTCTTCGGCGGCGGCTTTTGGAAGGAATGTTTCCTTTTCCTTCAATGTAAGCAGCGGCTGTGTATCATAAGCCATAATCCACGGCAGCGGCACGTGTGCCACGGAGGGAAGCAGATCAGCCATAAAAGCAACGGTTTTTCCTTTGTAGCGGATGTGCGGAATCATCATATCGCCGGTGTGGCCGTTGGTAAACCAGGCGGTAAAGCCGGGCAAAAGTTCATCGCCTTCTTTGAAAAATTTGAGCTGACCACTTTCTTCAATGGGCAGGATGTTTTCTTTCAGAAAACTGGCTTTCTCGCGGGCATTGGGTTGTGTGGCCCATTTCCAGTGCCCTTCATTGCTCCAGTAAGTGGCGTTGCGGAAAGTGGTGGTGAGTTTGGAGCGGTCGCCGTTGTAGCGGATACTGCCTCCGCAATGATCGAAATGCAGGTGTGTGAGAAACACATCGGTCACATCATCAAAGCTGAAACCTGCGGCATGAAGCGATTTTTCGAGGCTGGCATCGCCGTGCAAAAAATAGTGGCCGAAAAATTTCGCATCCTGCTTATCACCAATGCCGTTGTCGATGAGTACGAGCCTGTTGCCGTCTTCCACCAGCAGGCAGCGCATGGCCCATGAACACAGGTTGTTTTCATCGGCCGGATTTTGTGCACTCCAAAGACTTTTGGGGACCACGCCGTGCATGGCGCCGCCGTCAAGCTTAAAAAAACCGGTATTTATGGTATGTAGTTTCATTGTGCGTAATCAGTTTGCCGGAGGTGTATTGTCTTGTCTGGGTGCCCAGCGATTGATGTCATCACCCGCTGGAGGTTGTTGCCAGCCCGGCTGCGGCGGTGTCCATTGCTGGTTAGAAGCAGGCGGCGGTGTCCATTGCGGAGCGGGCGGCGGTGCCTGTTGCTGCGGAGGCTGAGGCGGTATCCATTGCTGATTGGGAGCCGGAGGCGGATAACCACCGGTCTGCCAGTTGTAGTTGGGTTGCGGCTGCGGCGGTTGCTGCATGGCGGAGGGTTGCCAGTTTGCAACCGGTGTTGCACTGCGTTCGTTTTTCTGGCCGAAGAAAATAACCGACGAAATGATGGAAAACGTAAGAAAGAAAAGGCTCACCAGAAGGCTTATCAGCCCGGCGCCAAATGTGCCTGAAGGTTCAGTATCATTAAAATAAAGCGATGCACTTTCGGAAGGCGGGCAATTACATTCCGCATTCATCATAAATATGGAGCATCCCAGACAAATGAGGCTGAAAAGGATACCAAACAGCGATAGTGTTTTCATTCAATCAGCAATTGAGTGTGCAATTTACGCAAAAAGCGGCGTTAATTCCGACCTTACTAATTGGGTTATTTTTATCAAATACTGATTACTGACTAAATAATCAGTATTTTTGTAACCGGTGAATCATTCGCGTACACGTAAGGATGAAATTTTAGCACTGAGTGAATCCTTGATTCGCACACAGGGTTGTAATGCATTCAGCTATTACGACCTGGCAGAGGCTTTGAAGCTGAGGCCGGCAGCTATTCACTATCATTTTCCGCATAAAGACGATTTGCTTACTGCCGTGGCTGTTTCGGCTGGTGAAAATTTCAGGCATTCGGTAGCCGAAATTGAACAACAGTATGCTTCACCGGAAGCGCAGTTGCAGGCGTTTATCAGGCGAATTTACAAGCAGCCTGCCGGCGAAGGCAAGCTCTGTATTGTTCTTGCGCTTGGCAGCGATTATTATTCACTTCCGCCGGTGTGCAGCGATGCGCTTCGTAAAACCACTTCGGTTATTCTCGAATGGCTTGCGGCAGTGCTTGAGGCCGGGAGAGCGCAGAAAAAATTCAGTTTTCACGGCTCGTCACGAAATCGCGCGCAGCTTATGCTGGCGGCGCTCAGTGCTTCACTTCCGTTAAGCCGCCTCTACGGCAAACGAATTTTTACCGAAATTCAGCAGCAATTGCTCAACGATATTATGGTTCAACCTCCGGCCAGGCGCCGGACTGTATCGCCCAAAAAATGAAACGAGTTGTAATTACCGGTATCGGTGCCCTTACTCCGCTTGGCAATTCGGCCGAAGCGTTTCGTCAAAATCTCTTTGCCGGAAAAAGCGGCGCTGTGCCCATCACGCATTTTGATGCCTCGAAATTCAAAACGCAGTTTGCCTGCGAACTCAAAGAGTTCAATCCCGAAAAGCTGCTTGAACGTTCGGGTTTGCGCCGAATGGATCCTGTAACCTGGTATGCACTTGCGGCTGCCGATGAGGCGCTTGCACACGCAGGCATACTGGCCGAAGGTGCTGTAAACAAAGACCGCGTGGGCATCATCTGGGCAAGCGGCAATGGCGGTTTTTACACCATTCAGGAACAGGTGTCGGAATTTGCCCGTGGCGACGGCACGCCGCGTTTCAATCCGTTTTTTATTCCGAAAGTATTGATTGACATTACTTCCGGGCAGCTGGCCATGCGCTATGGTTTTCGCGGCATCAATTATACCGCAGTTTCTGCCTGCGCGTCGGGTAATTCGGCCATAATGGATGCGTTTAACTATGTGCGGTGGGGCAAGGCCGATATTATTCTGGCCGGCGGTTCGGAAGCACCCATTTGCGAAGCCGGTGTGGGCGGCTTTAATGCCATGAAAGCCATGAGCACACGCAACGATGATCCGGCTACTGCTTCGCGGCCTTACGACAAAGACCGCGACGGTTTTGTAATGGGCGAGGGCGCAGCCGCACTCGTGCTCGAATCGCTTGATCATGCGCTGGCGCGCGGTGCAAACATCCTCGCCGAAATTGTTGGCGCAGGCATGTCGGCCGATGCGTATCACCTTACCTCAGTGCATCCCGAAGGGGCCGGTGCCAAGCTGGCCATGCACATGGCCCTTGATGATGCCGGCATTACGCCCGATGTCATCGACTACATCAACACACACGGCACATCAACACCAAACGGTGATGTGGCCGAGCTTAAAGCCGTGGCCGATGTGTTCGGCACTCATATCCGCCGCATGAACATCAGCTCCACCAAATCAATGACCGGCCACTTGCTTGGCGCGGCCGGAGCAGTGGAGGCACTGGCTTCCATCTTTGCCATACAGGACAACCGCATTCCGCCCACCATCAATCTTTTCAATCCCGATCCCGAAATTCCCGAAGGCTTCAACCTTACACCGCATGTGGCGGTTGAACGTGAAGTGAATTATGCAATGAGCAATACATTTGGTTTTGGCGGGCACAATGCCATTTCCATTTTCAAAAAATGGAAGCCATGAGCATCACCGATCTTATTTCGGCGGCTGGCGTAACGCTTATTCTGGCTGCTTTTTTTCTGAGTACGTTTAAATACATCAGCACCTCTTCGCGTATTTATTTTGTGCTCAATTTTCTGGGTGGTTCGCTGGCGTGCTGGGGCAGTATGCGCATTCCGTCGCTTCCGTTTACCATACTCGAAGGTGTGTGGGCGCTGGTGGCGGCGGTGGGATTTGCAAAAACGTTTGCGCAGCCGCAGCAAAGCTAACGCGCTGCTGATTTCTCAAAAAATGAGGCGCATAATTAAACGGATTAAAGCATTTTCAAAATTCGTATATTTCGGTTATTTCTGAAAACTAAGCAATACGGAAATTTCCTGTGGCTTTTTTTCTTATTATTGAAAGTTCAATTACTCCAAAATCTCAAGAGAATATGTTGACTATGTATCTGGCAAAATTTCGTTTTCTGGTATTGCTTCTTATTCTTGTTTTGCTTTTGCCCGATACCCTGTATTCGCAAAATTACGGGCAATGGGTATGGATGAAGGGAAGTGACTTACCTAATCCGCCATCCATTTATGGTGTGCAGGGCGTGGCATCGCCGGCAAACAATCCTCCGGGATTGTCTGGTGTTTATAAATGGGCAGATACTACCCGGGGCAAATTTTGGATTTTTGGTGGCGTAGATTACCTCAACCGAATGTATTCTGATTTATGGTGCTTCGACTTAGCTACCCTGAACTGGACATGGGTAAAAGGGCCGGGAATTCCCGATCAGTTATCAGTGTTTGGTACACAAGGACAGCCATCACCCGTTAATAATCCTTCAGCAAGAACTGCGGGTATGAGTTGGATAGATCAGAATGGTGATTTGTATTTATTTGGTGGTTATGGATATTACGCAACCGGATACGGACAATTGGGTGATTTGTGGAAATTCAATGTGACTTCAAACGAATGGACATGGCTTAAAGGATCGCTCACGAGTAATTATCTTGGCAATTATGGCACTATCAATGTTTCATCGCCCTCTAATGAACCTCCAAGTACTTGTTGTGCAGTAACCTGGGTGTCAAACTCCAACGAGTTATACATGTTTGGAGGAATTGGAGGTCTCAAAAATACAGTGTGGAAATATACACCCGCCACCAACGAATGGATATGGCTGCATGGAACCAGTGCGATAAATTCTGTTCCTCCGGTGTATGGTACAAAGAATGTGGCTTCTCCGGCAAACACACCCGGAGGCAGATGGAATAATATTTCCTGGACAGATAAACAGGGAAACTTCTGGCTTTTTGGAGGTAGCGATTATTGGAATTTTGCTACTAGAGACATGTGGATGTATAATCCTGCTGCCAATATGTGGACCTGGATGGCTGGTGATCAGGTTCAAGATTCGCTGGTAAATGTGGACCTCAAATGTATTACAGATACAATTACTCCATCCACAAGGGCTGAAAGCAATGGCTGTTGGGTGGATGCATGTGGAAATTTTTGGCTCTACGGAGGATTTTACTTTGACATTTACCCGCTTAATGATATGTGGATGTTTAATCCCAACACACAAAAATTCACATACACCGGGGGATATACCATTAACCAGCTGGGAAATTACGGTAACATTCAGCAAGCCTCACCATCAAATTACCCGCACGGAATGTCGGGTGGTGGAGGTATGCGCGACAAGCAAGGTAGGTTGTGGATGTTTATGGGGATACATTCTTTCACGAATCCGCTATATTTTAATTCTGTATGGGTTTACACACCTGATCCATACTGTACAGGAGGGTATGCGGTAAATGCAGGTGAAGATCAGAGTTTATGTTTGCCCGTTACTCAGGTGGAATTAACTGCCAGTACCACACTCTCAGGTATGTGGTCGCAACTTTCAGGGCCGGTTGGTGTGACGATTAATTCGCCCGGTGATTTGAATACAACTGCCTCCGGATTTTCAACCCCGGGCACATATACTTTTCTTTGGACATCTTTTGACCAGACTTGCGAAGGTGTATATGACACGGTAAGAATAATCATTGCCGATGGCCTTGCGGAGATTATTTTACCCAACGTGTTTACACCCAATGGCGATGGCACAAATGATTATTATGATCAGGGCGATATTGTCACTGAAGAATTTGAAATGCGAATATTTGACAGGTGGGGAAGGTTGTTATTTACTTCAATAAATCCCGAAGTAAACTGGGATGGAAAGTTTGATGGGAACGAATGCAATGAAGGAGTCTATTTTGCTACGCTTCGCGTAACCAACTGTAAGCAGGAAAAACAGGAATACCGTACATTTTTCCATCTTGAAAGATAATGTTTACGACAAAGCTAACGCGCTGCTGTTTAAAACATAAGAAACTGCTTTGCGGCGGCAGCCTGCTTTTCTGCTAAGTTGCAGGCATGCGCATTCACCTCATTGCCATTGGCGGCAGTGCCATGCACAACATGGCGCTTGCCCTTCACGAAAAAGGCTATCACGTAACCGGCTCCGACGACGAAATACGCGAACCGTCGCGCAGCCGTTTGTTGGCTAAAGGCTTGCTGCCTGCATACGAAGGCTGGAATCCTGATGTAATTACTGCTGAACTGGATGCCGTAATTCTGGGCATGCACGCCCGTGCCGATAATCCCGAACTGCTGCGCGCGCAGGAACTCGGTCTTACCATTTATTCCTATCCGGATTATCTCTACGAACAAAGCCGCGATAAAACGCGTATTGTAATTGGCGGCAGCCACGGCAAAACGTCTGTCACGGCTATGGTGCTGCATGTGTTTAAACACTGTGGCATCGACACCGATTTCATGGTGGGCGCACAGCTCGATGGTTTTGATACAATGGTGCGCATGACGCGTGATGCAAAATTTATCGTGCTGGAGGGCGATGAATACCTTGCCTCGCCGGTTGACCGCCGTCCGAAATTTCATCTCTATCATCCGCACATTGCACTGCTCAGCGGCATTGCGTGGGATCATATAAACGTATTTCCCACGTTCGATAATTATGTGGATCAATTCCGCATCTTCATTGATAAAATTGAAGAGGGCGGTACATTGATTTATTGCGGTAATGATGAGGTGCTGAAAGAAACGGCGGAGCATACGCCCGGGCACAATCTCAATAAACAGGAATACGGCATTCCCGCACACGAAATTGTAAACGGTACCACCACGCTGCTGCGCGAAGATGGCCGTCGGGTGCCGCTGCTGGTGTTTGGCGATCACAACCTGATGAACATGGAAGGTGCGCGCCTGATTTGTGAGAAAGCAGGCATCACCAATCAGCAGTTTGATGCCGCCATACAATCGTTTAAAGGAGCCGCACGCAGACTTGAACTGGTGCGCAAATCAGAATCATTTAATTGTTACAAGGATTTTGCGCACTCGCCTTCAAAGCTTAAGGCCACTACCGCTGCAGTGCGTAAACAATTTCCACAGCGCACGCTGGTAGCCTGCATGGAGTTGCACACCTTCAGCAGCCTCACCGCCGAATTTCTTGCCGAGTATAATGGTGCAATGAACACTGCCGATGTGGCTTATGTGTATTTCAATCCGCACACCATTGCGCACAAAAAGCTTCCGCCAATCACTGAGGCGCAGGTAAAACAGGCTTTTGCAAGAGATGATATTAAAGTATCTACTGATTCGGCGGCACTGGTGGCTGAACTAAAGCAGCACAGCTGGAATAACAGTGTGCTGCTGCTTATGACTTCCGGGAATTTTGATGGCGTAAATTTTGATGAGCTTGCGGCAGCAGTTGATCCGGTGAAATAAAACAGAAACGGATGCCATAAGTGACATCCGTTTCGATTTTTACAATGTGCGCTTTTCTTTTTTGAGAATCAAAGCAGTTCCCATCGTGATAAAGAAGCCCATCAGCAGTTGCATGATGACGAACATCAATACCCTGTTTGTGATATTGGAGGGCGTAATGGTCCGAAATAAATCAATAATCTCTTTATTGGATTTTCCGGCTTCTTTCAGTTTGAGTAACTGCGCTCCCATGCTTTCGTTGTTAATACCGTAGAACCAGCCCACTGCAAAGAACAGCGTAACGATTATTGCGGCGCCGAAACCGGTTTGAAGAGCAGTTTTGAAAGAAATGAAATCGTCCTCTTCACGTCTTTTAATTTTTACTGCGGCGTAAATAGACGCAATCAGTAAAAGCATAGGAAGATAGTAGAGGATCGTGCCGAATGCGCCGGTTGGTTTAAGCGCGGCGTTCAGCATCAATGCGGCAAGGGTAAGGATGCCGCCAAAGAGGCTTGAAATATGATAGGCTTTCAAACGCATATTATCCGTTCATCGAAATCAAAAACTCCTCGTTTGATTGTGAGTTTTTCATACGGTCGCGGAGGAATTCCATGGCTTCAATCGGATTCATATCGGCAAGGTGATTACGCAGAATCCAGATGCGCTGCAACACGTCTTTCTCCATCAGCAGATCGTCGCGGCGGGTTGATGAAGCCACAAGGTCGATAGCAGGGAAAATGCGTTTGTTGGCCAGCTTGCGGTCGAGTTGCAGTTCCATATTACCGGTGCCCTTGAATTCTTCGAAAATAACTTCGTCCATTTTCGAGCCGGTATCGGTAAGCGCCGTGGCAATAATGGTGAGCGATCCGCCGCCTTCAATTTTACGTGCGGCACCGAAGAAACGTTTGGGTTTATGCAGTGCGTTTGCATCCACACCGCCCGAAAGCACTTTACCTGAAGCCGGCTGCACGGTGTTGTAGGCGCGCGCAAGGCGGGTAATGGAGTCGAGCAGAATAACCACATCGTGGCCGCATTCTACAAGGCGTTTGGCTTTTTCGAGTACGATGTTGGCAATCTTCACATGGCGTTCGGCCGGTTCGTCGAAGGTTGAGGCAATCACTTCGGCGCGTACGCTGCGTGCCATGTCGGTTACTTCTTCCGGACGTTCGTCGATGAGCAGAATCATCAGATACACTTCCGGATGGTTGTCGGCAATGGCGTTTGCTACTTCTTTCAGCAGCATGGTTTTACCGGTTTTCGGCTGCGCCACAATCAGGCCGCGCTGGCCTTTACCGATAGGTGTGAACATATCCATTACACGCATTGAGAGCGGGGCTTTCATGCGTGCGTTGCTTCCGCTGAGGTTGAATTTCTCTTTGGGGAAAAGCGGGGTGAGGAAGTCGAAAGGCACACGGTCGCGCACTACGCCGGGGTCGCGGCCGTTGATTTTGTCAACTTTGGTAAGGGGGAAATATTTCTCGCCTTCTTTGGGCGGACGAATTGCACCGCGCACGGTATCGCCGGTTTTGAGGCCGAAGAGTTTAATCTGCGACTGCGATACATATACATCATCGGGCGAGTTGAGGTAGTTGTAGTCTGACGAGCGCAGGAAGCCATAGCCATCGGGCATAATTTCCAGCACGCCTTCGCAGGCTACCATGTTATCGAAGCTGTAGAAATCGTCTTGCTTGGGCTGTTGCTGCTGCTGACGGTTCTGGAAATTAGGGTTGTTCTGGCGGTTGAAGTTGTTTCCGCCGTTGTTATAGGGTTGCTGCTGCTGGCCTTGCTGGTAGGGCTGTTGCTGCTGCTGAGGTTGCTGTTGTTGTGGCTGCTGCTGCTGCTGAGGCGGCACGGGTGTTTGCTGCGGATCAACAGGAGGGCCGTTTTGCGCCTGGATGAAAGCGGGGGGCTGCTGGTATGCCGGGGGCGGGGGCGGGGGAACCTGGCCCTGCTGGTAAGGCTTCTGCTGCTGGCCTTGCTGGTAAGGCTTCTGTTGCTGGCCTTGCTGGTAGGGTTTCTGCTGCTGATCGCGGCGCTGCTGCTGCTGGCCTTGCTGATAGGGCTTTTGCTGCCCCTGCTGATAAGGTTTCTGCTGCTGGTCGCGGTGCTGTTTGGGGGGGAATTGATTTTGCTGCTGTTCCTGATTTTCAGCGGCAGGCGGCACTACATCACTTGTAATGGCGCTCAGATCAGGATCGGGCAAACGTTTTTTCTCGGCAGGTTTTACCTCGTCGGTTTTAGCGTCTGATTCGGGTTTCTTTTCGGTCTCAGTTTCGAGCGATACAAAGCGGGGATCAGGCTTGGCTTCAAAAAGATCAGGCGTTTCGGTATTGCCCGCTGATTCGCTTTTGGGCTTGCGTCCCCGGCGGGGACGTTGCTGCTCGCCTTCCGGGGTAGTTTCGCCTGGCGTTGAATTAGCCGCACCGGCTACTGCCTGCAAATCCAGGATCTGATAAATCAGTTCCTGTTTTTTAAGTGTTTCAAATTTGGGGACGTTTAACTGTCGTGCGATTTCACGCAATTCGCCAACCAGCTTGCTGTTCAGCTCGATAATGTCGTACATGCTTTTTGAAAAAATGTGTTTTGTCAGAATTGACAGGATTGGGGAAGAACAAACACGGTAGGAGAAAAAAACTGTGTGAAAACCCGAACCCGACGTGGAACTATCTAAATGAGTTAAATAGAATATTTTTTTGGAACAAAGAAACCGGAACCGGTTTCCGACGATTAGTTCCTGATGGAACTGCTGCAATATTACAAAGAATAATCGCTTGCAACTACTCCGGTGAAAAAAAATCATTTGCGGAATACAGGCCATTTAGTCAATTTTGACCGATTTTTAATTCCTTCGCTATATGCTTCAACGTGTACAATCGCTTTTTCTGGCTGCAGTGGCAATTATTGCCCTAGTACTCCTGTTTGTGCCTGTGTTTTATGTAAATGGTAAAGATCAGGTGCAAACCGGAATTACCTTAACCGGAAATATTCTGGCCCTTCTGGTTAATCTGCTTCCTGCAGGCTGGGCCGTATTTACCATTTTTCAGTTTACAAACCGCCCGCAGCAAATTAAGTTCTGCACGCTGGGAATGATACTTTCTTCCCTGGTGCTTGCGGCCGATGTATTTCTCCCTGCTGTACTTTTCTCACAGGAAAACTCAGTGCTTACATTTGCGGCTGGCATTTACATAGTGCCTCTAAATATCCTTCTGTTTTTTGCCGCTTCCCGCTTCATTCGCCGCGACGAAGAACTTGTACGCTCAGCCGACCGTCTTCGCTGATTTAAGTTCGGCACGCGGGCCAAGTTCAATTACTTCCATTTTGCTCATCCGGCCTTTGTCGATCTCAAAGCGCAGCATGGTGCGTACATGATGAAATCCGTGCTTGCCTGCCGCACCCGGATTAAGATGCAAACACCCGAACCGCGGCGAACGCTTTACCATGAGGATATGTGAATGCCCGCAAATAAGCACCTGTGGCGGACGGTGCTGCAAAATCTGTTTCACATTGGCGGCATAGGTATCGGGTTTTCCGGCAATGTGAGTCATTAACACATCCATTCCTTCGCACACAAAACGGATGGTTTCCGGATAACGGATACGTATATCCTGCCCGTCGATATTGCCATACACTGCCCTGAACAGTTTTTTCTTTTCCAGCATATCGCTTACTTCCACATTTCCGATATCGCCGGCATGCCATATTTCATCACAGGCCTCGGCATGCCGCAGTATGGCTTCATCCATATAGCCATGCGTATCGGAAAGGAGGAGTATTTTTTTCATCGCTCAAAAGTAAGACAGATCATGCACACAACGAAAGCGGCCGCAATGTATGTTGCGGCCGCTTTCGTTGATCATTATTATTTACTTAATGAGTGTTACCGTACCCAGTTTATTGTGCTTCTGGCCGGTAATATCCACACATTTCAGTTTCCACACATATACGTCTTCCTGCGCAATATTTGTACCGCCGTTGGCGCGGCCATCCCAGCCGGTTTGCGGATTATCGGTAAAGAAGATCATATTTCCCCAACGGTCGTATATCCATAACTGATATTCATTCGGATCCAGACCAATACCCAGCGGCTGGAACACTTCATTGTCGCCATCGCCGTTAGGTGTAAAGGCGTTGGGCACAAACAGCGTAGCT
The DNA here is from genome assembly GCA_020402865.1 of Bacteroidota bacterium. Taxonomy (NCBI): domain Bacteria; kingdom Pseudomonadati; phylum Bacteroidota; species Bacteroidota bacterium. Next base: position 65,743 of record JADBYT010000040.1, read on the forward strand.
TCAAGTCCAATGCACACACTATCGGTGGCAATATCGGTGCAGCCGTCGGCGCTGGTCACAGTAAGTGTTATCTCATAACAGCCGGCGGAAGGATAAGCAAACGACGGATTCTGATCGGTAGATGCTGAGTTGAGTAAATCGCCAAAGCTCCAGTTCCATGCCACAGCTCCGCTTGATGAGTCGCTGAAGAAGATGGTGGGATTTACCATTGTAGCATTATCGGGAGTTAAACCAAAGGCCGCTACCGGGTTTGCAAAAACGGTTACAAAATTTGTTTGTGTAATTGTGCCTGTGCAACCAGTAGCCGGATCAGTAACTGTAAGCTGTACATCGTAGCTGCCCGGTTGTGTGTAGCAATTGGTGGGTGTACCGCTTCCTGTTCCGGTGTTGCCGTCGCCAAAATCCCAGTTCCACACCCAGCTTCCGGCTCCGGTTAAATCAGTAAAGTTTACACATAACGGCGCGCAGCCCTGTGTAGGTGTTCCACTGAATTGCGGCACGGGCTGCGGATTCACAACTACCGATGTGGTGGCAGTTGTGGTGCAGCCGTTGAGGTCGGTAATGGTTACCGTAAATGAGCCTGAGGCAGCCGGTACATAGGTTGTTTGCAGGTTGTTTACGCCAATGGGCTGCCAGTTGGCTGTGTAGCCGGGCGTACCACCCGATGGCGTAGCGGTAAGTGTAACCTGCTGTCCGGCACAAACTGCGGCAGGACCTGTTGTGGCCGTAGCCGTTAGCTGCACGGGTTGTGTAACCACAACAGTTGCGGTAGAAGTACATCCAGCCGAATCAGCCACAAGCACTACATAACTTCCTGCAGCAAGTGAAGTGGCTGCCGAGGTGGTACTCACGTTGGGCGTCCATGCATACGTGTACGGACCTGTGCCGCCCGTGGCAGTTACACTTGCCGCACCGTCGTTTCCGTTGTAGCATGATACAGCGGTTGTGGGATTGCCCGCTAATGTTACACCGGGTGTATTGGCTACGGTTACACTATCAGTAATCCAGCAATTGTTCTGGTCAGTAACGGTAACCGTGTAGGAGCCCGGAGGAATTACGTTTGACGATTGCTGGGCAAGGTTGCCGGGATTCCATACATAACTCAGGTTCCCTGTTCCGCCCGAACCAATGGCATTTACATAGCCATTGGCCTGGTTACAGAATGCGGCGGTTGACTGCATTTGTACACTCATTGCAGCCGGTTCGTTTACGGTTACGCTGTCGGTAATGGTGCAACCCAGTGAGTCGGTAGCAGTGAGCGTATAAGTGCCTGCGCAAACGTTGCTGCAGTTAGCCGTGGTGCAGCCTGATGACCAGTTGTAGGTGTAGCCCGGTGTGCCGCCGCTTATTGTTGCGGCTAGTGTACCGTTGCAGCCGGCATTGCAGCTTGCATCCGTAGCGGTAAGCTGTGCGGCCAGTGCGGTGGGTTGAGTAATTACAATGGTTTCAGTTACGGAGCAGTTGTTGGCATCAGTTACCGTGCATACATAAGTGCCGGCAGCAAGTGCAGTGGCCGTGTTGCTGTTTCCGCTCGTGCTGTTGGCTGCTGTCGGATTCCAGCTAAAAGTGAATGCACCTGTGCCGCCGTTTCCGGTAACCGTGGCTGTGGCATTGTTTCCGCCAAAGCAGGATACGCTGGTTACAGTTTGCAAAGCAGTAACCTGCGTAGGTTGTGTAATGGTTACTGATGCAGTATCCGTGCAGTTATTGGCATCGGTTACGGTAACTACGTAAGTGCCTGCGGGAAGGCTGGCAATGGCCCAGGTACTGTCGCCGTTACTCCATGTGCAGGAGAGCGGGCCGGTACCTCCGCTGGCAAGCGATGTGGCAGTTCCGTCGCTTCCGTTGAAGCACGATACACTGGTAAACGCGGTTACGTTTACCGCCGGCGAGCCGAGGTTGTTTATGTTGGCAAGCGCTGTTGCACTACAGTTATTGCCATCGGTTACTACTACGGTGTATGGGCCGGCTGAAAGGTTGTTTACCGTTGCCGTTGAATAGTTGCCGGGTGTCCACAAATAATTAAGTGTACCCGTTCCTCCCGATGCAGTGGCTGTTACCGATCCGTTCGGGTTGCCACAGCTAGAAGGCACGGTGCTTACGCTGAGGGCAATGGCCGTAGGTTCGGTAATTGCAATCGTGTTTGTGGTGATACAGCCATTGAGATCAGTAATGGTACACACATAGGTGCCTGCGGCGAGTCCGGTGGCGGTGTTGCTGCTGCCTGATGTGGTGTTGGTCACCGCCGGGTTCCAGCTGAATGTATAGCCGGGCGTGCCGCCGCTGGCTGTAACG